>NZ_KQ557133.1:0-69375 GCF_001443665.1 endosymbiont of Ridgeia piscesae
TCGCCTCCACTACATCTTTCCTTTTCTGATCACGCTGTTCTTTTATCGTAGCCATGGAAAGCAGTATACACTGCCAATACTTTCGGAACGATTAATAGGTATTGGAGATGCGTGCAATGTTTACTGAACGTGTGCTCAAAAATCGCTGGCCTTGTAATGGTTTTTTGTTACAGAAAGCCGGTCGGGTGTTCAGCGCTGGCAGTGCGGGCAGTAGAAGCTGGAGCGCTGCCCCAGGGTTTTTAGGCGGATCGGCTCAGCACAGATCGGGCAGGGCTCGCCGGTTCGGCCATAGACCTGCAACTGCTGGGCGAAGTAACCGGGGGAGCCATCCTCGTGCTGAAAGTCACGCAGGGTGGTGCCGCCCTGTGCGATCGCCGCATTGAGTACTTCGACGATCGCAGCGGCAAGCCGCTGGTAGCGTGCCAGAGCGATGCGGTTGGCGGCCCGTTGTGGGTGGATGCCGGCGCGGAACAGCGACTCATTGGCGTAGATGTTGCCGACTCCTACCACCACGCGACTCTCCATGATCAGCTGCTTGATGGCGACGCTGCGTGATTGGCCGATCTGATGCAGATAGTCGCCATCGAACCCCTCACGCAGTGGTTCGAGGCCTAGCCTGGCTAGCAGTTCATGGCACTCGCCGGTCGGCTGCCAGAGCACGGCGCCGAAGCGCCGTGGATCACGCAGGCGCAGCAGTGAATTGTTGTCGAACTCCAGGTCGAAGTGGTCGTGGCGCTGGGGCGGCGTACCGTTCGGCAGCACCCGCAGACTACCCGACATGCCGAGGTGGAGGAGCAGGCTACCTGGGGCGAAGTTGAGCAGCAGATATTTACCCCGCCGTCCCACCGAATTGAGCCGCTGGCCATTTAGCAGTGGACTCAGATTTTCTGGCACAGGCCAGCGCAGCCGCGGCTGGCGCACGACAATTCCACTGACAGCGGCGCCCTCAAGGTGTGGCGCGATGCCGCGGCGGGTGGTCTCTACTTCTGGCAGTTCAGGCATATTTACTCCAGAAATGCCTCTGCCGGCGCGCTCAGGTGGTGACGAAAGCCATCGCCGATCAGATGGACCTGATCACCGATCTGCAGATAGCGCTGGCCGCTGAGCGGTTCTGTGGTGCCAAAACGCAGCTCGGTCTGGTCGAGCCAGAGGACCGTTTCAGGTGGCTGCAGGCCGAACGCAGTGAGACGCCCCTGCGGCAGTGGAAAGCGCGCCAGACTAGGGGTTGTGGCGATGCCCAGTAGTTGCGCCACCCGTTGCTGATCGGCCCGTGCCTCGCCCAACCACCAGACCCCATTGTGCCGTTGCAGCTTGATCGTCTGTCCCGCACGGATCAGTCGGATCTGTTGGATCCTGGCTGGGCTGAGTCGGGTCAGCGGCGGCGGCATGTCGCTGGATTGCAGCCACCAGGCCGACCCACCTAGCAGGGCGACCAGCAGCAGTAAGATCAGATTGACCCGGCTGAGCGTGCGCATCTCAGGCCCGGTTGCGTCGCCAGCCGAGTAGTCCACCGATGCCGAACAATAGCAACGGCAGGCCGAACAGTGCGCCCAGCCCGATTATCCCTTTGGTCAGCGGTGAGAGCTGCAGCTCCCGGTCGAGGATCGGTCGTGGCGGGATGCCGATCAGCTGCTCAGCGCCGGCCAGCCAGCCAACCAGGGCCAGTCCCAGATCGAGATTGCCGGCATTGGCCAGATAGCTGTTGGAGAGAAAATCGCCGTCGCCGATCACCACCACCCGCTGTTCGCGCTCGCCCCGCTGGCGGGTGAGGGCGAGGCCGATGGTGAGTGGCCCGGCCTGTTCGCCAAGTTCAGGATTGCGTTCCACCTCGCCGTGGATCGGGCCGGTCTCGTTCCAGCTCTGTGGCAGGGTGCGCAGCAGCCCGGTGACCTGCCAATCGCGGGCCTGATCCGCCTGCAGCGCCAGGCTCTCCGGGAACAGCGTGAGCAGATCGAAACCGGCGGTGGCGGGAAACTCCGGATATTCGGAGACTAGTGCCACTGTCGGGTTGTCGATGCCGAGGCGGCGCACATTGGCGTCTACCAGAGTGCCGGGCAGGGCTTCGATGTCGAGTTGCTGCAGCAGCGGCTGCAGGCTCTCGCGGCTGGATGGGTCTGTTAGCAGCAGCAGATTGCCGCCTTGCTGCAGGTAGGTCTCAATCAACGCCAGCTCGCCCTCCAGTAGGGCAGTGGTGGGGGAGGCGATCAGCAGCAGAGCGGTGTTGTCTGGCGGCACAGTGGCAGGGGGCAGAGCGACCAGCTGGTAGCCTTTCTGCTGCAGGGATTGGCCAAATGCCCCCAGGTCGTGGTTGGCCTTGCCGTGCAGGTCCCGTTCGCCGTGGCCGGTGAGCGCGGCAATCCAGTGGTGCTGTTGCTGGCTGAGGCGCTGTAGGGCATTGCTGAAATGAAGCTCGCTGAGCCGCTGTAGGCGCTCCTCCCGCCCCTGGTAGTGCAGGACCAGCTCACCGGAGAGAGAGATCCCCTGGCGGCGGCTGGCGTCGGGGTTGCGGATCGGGTCGACAAATGTCAACTGCAGGTCGGGCTTGAAGCGTTGGTAGCGTTCGATAAAACGCTCCACCTGCTGTTGCAGCGTCGAGGCGCGGGGAGTGAAGATGGTCACCTGCAGTGGGCCCTTAAGGCGCTGCAACAGTGCGATGCTGGTCTCGCTAAGAGTGTGGCTGCCGTTACGGGTCCAGTCCCACTGCCACTGGTAGCGGTTGCTGAACCAGGCGAGCAGCAACAGCAGCGCCAGGCTCAGCAGCGGGAAGATCAGCTGGTGGATCTGTTTGCCAATGTTCATGCTCAGCTCTCCCGGCGCAGCTGTAGGCGGTGCAGCGCCAGGCCGAGGAAAAACAGACTCAACAGCAGGAAATAGGCGATGTCGCTGCTGCGCACCCAACCCAGTTGCAGGTTGAGGAAGTGAGGTGGCCAGCCAAACCAGCTGAGTAGGCCGCTGCTGTCGGCAGAGGCGTATTGGCTGATGATGGAGAGCAGCAGCAGGCCGTAGCTGCCCGCGGCAGCGGCCCCCGGGGTGCGGCTCAGGCTGAAAACATAGAGGCTGATGGCGGCGAAGCTGCTGCCCAGCAGTAACAGACCGAGACTGGCGGTGGCCAGCAGTCCCCAGTCGGGTTGGGTGCCGACCGCCAGTGGTATCGACAGCCCCAGTGGCAACAGCGCAACCAGCGCGAGGATCCCCAGCAGGGCGAGGTACTGGCCGAGCAGGATCTCCCGGAGACGTAGCGGTGCGGTGCTCAACAGGCTGTTGCTACTGTCTGACAGGCGCATCGTCAGCAGCGGTGTGATAAACAGGATCAGCACCGCCGCCAGGCCAAACAGCTCCAGCCCCAGATGGCGGCTCAGGCCAAACAGACGCCCGACCGCCGGGGCGCTGCTGAAGGCATCTAGGGTCTGTAGCAGCTGCCAGCCCAGCAGCAGACTGGTCAGCGCCAGCACTATCCAGGCGAACGGGGTGCGCATCAGCCGTCGCCACTCAATCCAGGCCAGCCGCCAGCTCATTCAGAGGCCCCTTGGCTGGCCCTGCCGCTGGTCGCTTCGAGGTAGATCTGCTCCAGGCTGAGGCGTTCCTCACTGAGTTGCCGAAGTCCCCAGCCCTGCTGCACAATCTGCGCTGCCAGTTCGGGGGCGGTGGCTTTGGGGGCCAGTTGCACCCGGAAGTAGTCGGTGTGGAGGCGTTCGACAGAGGCGACCTGCGGTAGCTGTGTGAGGGCTTCATTCCCCGGGTTCTGCTGCAGCTGGAGCCGCAGCAGCGGGGTCTGGGCTGGCTCGATCGCACCCTGGTAGATGGCGCATCCCTGCTGCAAGATCGTCACCCGGTCGGCGCAGGCCTCCACCTCGCTGAGGATGTGGCTGGAGAGCAGCACCGCACTCTGCTCGGCCAGCTCACGGATCAGCTCGCGCACCTCGCGGATCTGTGCCGGGTCGAGCCCCTCGGTGGGCTCGTCGAAGATGATTAGGTCGGGGGCGTGGATGATCGCTTGGGCGATGCCGGCCCGCTGTTGGTAGCCCTTAGAGAGGTTGCGGATCAGGCGTCTGCCGACGCTCTCCAGGCCGCAGCGGCGTTTACTGTTACCGAGGGCCTCGCGGGCTGCTTGAGGCGCCAGCCCCCTGAGCCGGGCGCAGTCGTAGAGATACTCATCGACCCGCTGCTCGGGATGCAGCGGTGGGCGTTCCGGCAGATAGCCGAGCCGGCGTTTCGCCTCGATCGGTTGCTGCTGCATGTCAAAGCCGGCCACCGTGACACGACCGTGGCTGGGCGCCAGAGCGCCGCTGATCAGCCGCATCGCGGTGGATTTGCCAGCCCCGTTGGGTCCCAGCAGGCCGACCACCTCACCGCGCTGCAGCTGCAGGTCGAGTCTCTGCAGGGCGTGTTTTGGGCCGAACTCGCGGCTCAGCTTGTGGGTGGTCAGCAGGGTTTCCATCTGGCGCAAGATAAGGAATTTGCTGCCGACCCACAAGCGGCTTGTTGCATGGGACGGCTTTGTCTTTGCAGGGGGGGAGGGTATCTTTGCCTCTCACTGTTTCGATGGGGATGATCTTGAAATATCTGGGTGTTGATACCGGCGGTACTTTTACCGACTTCGTGTTATTCGATGCTGCCGGGTTGCGTATCCACAAGGTGCTGTCGACACCGGACGCGCCGGAGCGGGCGATCCTGCAGGGCATCGCCGAGATGGGGCTCGATCCGGCGCAGCTGCGGGTGGTGCACGGCTCCACCGTGGCCACCAATGCGGCGCTGGAGGGGAAGGGCGTGCGCACCCTCTATATCGGCAACCGGGGGCTGAAGGATCTGCTCACCATCGGCCGTCAGGCGAGGCGCGAACTCTACAACCTGCAGCCGGAGCCGATCGCGCCGCCGGTGCCTGAGAGGCTTTGCCTGGAGACCGGCGGGCGGCTGGCGGCGGACGGCTCACTGGTCGAAGATCTGACGGAGGCTGATCTGCAGGTTCTGGTCGAGGCGGTGTTTGAACTCAAACCCCGCGCGGTGGCGATCAACCTGCTCTACGCCTACCTGGATGACCGCTTCGAGCGGGAGATCGAGGCAGTGTTGCCGGAGGCGGTGTTTGTCTCCCGCTCCTCGGCGGTGCTGCCGGAGGCAGGTGAATATGAGCGCGGTATCGCCACCTGGCTGAATAGCTGGGTGGGGCCGCTGGTGGAGGGCTACATCGGCCGGCTGCAGGCGGGGTTGCCGGGGGCTCAGGTGTCGGTGATGCAGAGCTCCGGCGAGGCGATTGCGGCGCAGCAGGCGGCGCATCAGGCGGTGCGGATGCTGCTCTCGGGGCCGGCGGGCGGTTTGGTGGGGGCGCGCTTCGTGGCGGCGGCCTCCGGACATGAGCGGCTGCTTTCGTTTGATATGGGCGGTACCTCCACCGATGTGGCGCTGCTCGACGGTGCGCCGCGACTGACCCGCGAAGGGCGCATTGGTCCTTGGCCGGTGGCGGTGCCGATGGTCGACATGCATACCATCGGTGCAGGCGGCGGTTCCATCGCCTACCTTGACGACGGCGGCATGCTGCAGGTGGGGCCGGAGTCAGCGGGGGCCGCACCTGGTCCCGCCTGCTACGGCGCCGGGGGGGAGCGGCCAACGGTCACCGACGCCAATCTGGTGTTGGGGCGGCTGCGTGCTGACGCCTTTCTCGGCGGCCGGATGCGGCTCGATCTGGCAGCGGCGCGGCGTGCCGTGGGTAGGCTAGCCGAGGCGATGGGTTTGTCGCCGGAGCAGGCCGCCGAGGGGATTGTCCGCATCGCCAACGAGCACATGGCGCGGGCGCTGCGGGTGATCTCGGTGCAGCGCGGGGTCGACCCGCGTGGCTTTACTCTAGTCTCGTTTGGTGGCGCAGGCGGGCTGCATGTCTGTGCCCTGGCAGAGGCTTTGGGGATGACTCAGGCGATGGTGCCGGTGCAGGCCGGCGTGCTGTCGGCGCTGGGCATGCTGGCGAGCCGGCCGGGGCGGCAGCTGGCGCGCACCCGGCTCGGTCTGCTGAATGAGTTGAGCGAGGATTTGATTCGACGGGAGCTGGATGCGCTGGCTGAGTCCGGTCTGCAGGCACTGCTGGCGGAGGGAGTTGCGAGAGCGCAGGTCGAACGGCGCGATTCGCTCGATCTGCGTTACCGTGGGCAGTCCTATACGCTCAATCTGCCTTGGGAGGGGCTTGATCAAATGGCGGAACAGTTTCATGCACGGCATCAGGTCCGCTTCGGCCACCGCATGGAGGCCCCGGTGGAGCTGGTCAATCTGCGAGTTGGGTTGCAGGGGCCAAGCCCGCAGGTGGTGCTGCAGGCTGTGCCTGCGGCTGCTACGGCTGCTGAGTGGGAGTCGATACGGGTTGCCGGAGTCGAGGCTGAGGTGCCCTGTTACGAGCGTGCTGAGCTACTGGCGGGGCGTGAGGTTGTTGGTCCAGCGCTGGTGACCGAGCAGGTCTCAACCAGCTGGATCGCCCCCGGTTGGCGCTGTCGAGTCGATGGGGTGGGGAACCTGCTATTGTCGCAGACCTAGTCGGGTGTTTAGGCTTCGCCCAGCGCCTGGGCCTCGGCGAAGGCGGTCTTGGAGGCGTTGAGAAAGATCTCGGTCAATTCACCCAGATCGAGCTCAAAACGGTCGTCAGGTTGGATATTGCCAGATTCGTAATTGAGGGTGCAGACCAGGGCGCGGCCGGCGGGGCCGGCGTGATCGAGCAGGGCGGTGTTCAGTTCGTCGGAGAGGCCCAGTTCGCCAATGATCTCCGCCAGCGGACGCTCCATCAGCAGGTCGAGGATGGAGAGTAGACCGACGCTGAATCCCATCTCGGCGGAGCAGTTGGAGCCGCTTTTGCTGAGCAGGCGCTGGCACATGTGGGCGCGTACCAGGGCGGTGGTGAAGTAGTCTTGGGGTTTGTTTGCCACCCGCGACAGCACCAGCAGACTGGCCCAGGCGCGGATCCGTGTTAGCCCCATGAAGACCACAGCCTGGTGGATCGACTCGACGCGGCGCGGCATGCCGACGGCGGCGGAGTTGATGAAGCGCAGGATCTTGTAGCTGAGGCTGGCGTCCTGGGCGATCAGATGCTCCAGGTCTCTGATTTCCACCTGCGGATCGTTGAGCCGGGAGACCAGCTGCATGATCACCATCTGGTTCTCCTCCAGACGCTTATCCTCCACTACTTTGGGGCGGGAGAAGTGGTAGCCCTGGAAGAGATCGAAGCCCAACTCGAGGCACTGCTGGAACTCCTCTTCGGTCTCGATCTTCTCCGCCAGCAGCAAGAGCTTATGTTGGCGCAGCTTTGGCAGGCCGGCCTGCAGCTGCTCGGGGGTGAGGGCGGGGATCTCTACTTTGATGATGTGGGCGTGGGGCAGCAGTGGGTCCCACTTCTCCTCGAAGGCGTAGTCGTCGAGGGCGATGGTGTAGCCCTGTTCGGCCAGCTCACGCACCCGCGTCACCAGGGGCTCGTCCACCGGGATATCTTCGAGTATCTCCATCACCACCCGTTCTTTGTCGAATGCCAGTTGCGGGTGGTCGAGCAGCAGGTTGCGGGTCAGGTTGATGAAGGCGCGGTGGGCGCCGACGATGCGCTCCAGGCCGATCTCGACAAAGCAGTTGAGGAGTACTTCTGAGGAGGCAAAGTCGCCGTTTGTCAGCTGGTTGACGTTGCTGCCATCCTGATTGCCCTGGCGGAATAGCAGTTCATAGGCATAGACTTCCAGGGAGCGGTCATAGATCGCCTGCCTGCCGACGTAGATATCCTTCATTAGTACTGGTTTCCCTATTATCCCGGGGTGCGGTGGTCTCCTGCTAAGTCGGCAGGTGAGGGAAAATGTTTACCGCTTCTGGTGCCATTTATAGGGTTCTGTTGGGGCTCCAAGAAAAAGAAAACCCGTCTCAGGGACGGGCTTTCAGGATGCCGCAGGGTCGCAGGGAAGCGGCTTATTTGATCTTCGCTTCCTTGTACATGACATACTTGCGGATGGTGGGATCAAACTTTTTGATCTCCATCTTGCCGGGCATGTTGCGCTTGTTCTTGGTGGTGGTGTAGAAGTGGCCGGTGCCGGCGCTGGATACCAGTCGAATCTTGTCACGCATGATGGTTTCCTCTGTTAGACCTTTTCACCACGGGCGCGGATCTCGCCCAGCACTGTGTCGATGCCTTTTTTGTCGATGATGCGCATACCGTTGGAGGTGACGCGCAGGCGAACCCAGCGGTTCTCGCTCTCAACCCAGAAGCGATGGTAGTGCAGGTTGGGCAGAAAACGGCGTTTGGTTTTGTTATGAGCGTGGGAGACGTTGTTCCCGCTGACCGGGCGCTTGCCGGTGACCTGGCAGACTTTTGACATGGTCCAAACCTCTAAAAACTGTTAACCCTGGGGCGAAAGGCGCGTATTTATAGCAGAGAGCGGGAGGGAGCGCAAGCTGCCTGGGTTCGTAGTTGCTAATTTTAGATCAGGCCCTGCTCGGCGAACGAGTAGGGTCGACCATCGCCAATCACGAAATGGTCGAGCACGCGGATCTCCACCAGCTCTAGAGCTTGTTGCAGACGCAGGGTGATGCGCCGGTCCGCATCGCTGGGTTCGGCGATCCCGGAGGGATGGTTGTGAGCCAGGATCACCGCTGCCGCATTATGATGCAGGGCCCGTTTCACGACCTCCCGGGGATGGACACTGGCGCCATCGATGGTGCCGCGAAACAACTCCTCGAAGATGATGACGCGGTGGCGGTTGTCGAGAAACAGGCAGGCGAAGACCTCGTGCGGATGGTGGCGCAGTTGTGCGCTCAGGTAGTGGCGGGTCTGCTCCGGGCGGGTGAGCGGGCTGCCGCGGCTCAGATCCTCGCCGAGATAACGCCGCCCCATCTCGAGCACCGCCTGCAACTGGGCGTACTTGGCGTTGCCCAGGCCTTTGCCGTGACAGAAGGTCTGGCGGTCGGCGGTGAGCAGTGGCCGCAGCCCCTGGAACTCGGTGAGCAGGTCGCGGGCCAGATCCACTGCGGTGCGGCCGGTTACCCCGGTACGCAGAAAGATCGCCAGTAGTTCGGCGTCGGTGAGGCTAGACGCTCCCTGTTTGAGCAGTTTCTCCCGCGGGCGCTCGTCTAACGGCCAGTCGGTAATCGGCATTTGACCTCCCTGTCATGCTGCTATGTTGGTTGTCTGGAGCTAAATCTAGCCTGTTTCGGTGGGTTCTGCCGATGTTAGTACTCACTCAGAGTGTTAACACTGTCACTTTGAGGTTTTGGCACCTTAAGGTACTCTCTATAACCGATTTTTATTCAGGATGGTCTAACGACTCATGTCGGCTCTAGCCAACCAAAAGATCCTGTTGGGCGTAACCGGGGGCATCGCTGTATACAAAAGCGCGATGCTGCTGCGTGCACTTCTCGAGGCCGGCGCTGAGGTGCGGGTAGCGATGACTGCCGCTGCCCAGACCTTTGTCACCCCACTTACCTTCCAGGCACTCTCCGGCCGGCCGATCCATACCGAACTGCTTGATCCCGCAGCAGAGGCGGCGATGGGGCATATCGAGCTGGCCCGCTGGGCGGATCTGATCCTGATTGCTCCCGTCTCTGCCGATTTCATGGCCCGACTGAGCGTCGGCATGGCGAATGATCTGCTGAGCGCCATCTGTCTGGCCACCACGGCCCCTATCGCGCTGGCGCCGGCGATGAACCGGCAGATGTGGCTCAATCCGGCGACCCAGGAGAATGTACAGCGGCTTACTGCTCGTGGCCTGCTGATCTGGGGGCCGGCGGAGGGCGTGCAGGCGTGTGGTGAGAGCGGGCCGGGACGCATGCTGGAACCGGAGGCACTGCTGGATCAAGTCAGTGCCCATTTTGCAGGTGGCGCGCTGGCCGGAGTCAAAGTGGTGCTGACCGCCGGTTCGACCCGTGAGCCGATTGATCCGGTGCGTTTCATCAGTAACCGCAGTTCCGGCAAGATGGGTTTTGCCCTGGCGGCGGCGCTGCGTCGGCTTGGCGCCGAGGTGGTGCTGGTGGCTGGGCCGGTCGCACTGGCAACCCCTGCGGGGGTGCAGCGCATCGATGTGGAGACAGCCCAGGAGATGCAGCTGGCGGTGTCGGAGCAGTTGGCGGGGTGCGATATCTTTGTCGGAGTGGCTGCGGTGGCGGACTATCGCCCCCGCGAGATAGCGCAGCAGAAGATTAAAAAGCAGCAGACGGTCATGACGCTGGAGCTGGAGCGCAATCCCGATATCCTGGCAGATGTCGCGGCTGCTGAAGATCCGCCCTTTACCGTTGGCTTTGCCGCCGAGACCCAGAACGTGAAGGCCTATGCGGAGGAGAAGCGCAGGGCTAAGAGAATCGATCTGATTGCCGCCAATCGTGTCGCTGCCGCAGAGGGTGGCTTTGAACGGGATGAGAATGCCCTGACCCTGCTGTGGGAAGGGGGGGGCGAATCGCTGCCGATGATGCTAAAGAGTGAATTGGCAGCACGGCTCGCCGCTCGCATCGCGGAGCGATATCATGCGCGGACCCAGCAGGAAAACAGTTGATGCAGCAGGTCGCTCCAGGTTGCGGGTGTGTGGCGAACGCCTTAGGCAGTGGTGGTTTGGAATGCCTGCCCCCCCAGGCATTTGCAGAATCGGAAGGAGCTTTGAGATAGCGAGCTTATGAGTAAGAGAAGTAAGCGGAAAGAAAATACGGGCGTTAGGCAGAGCCCGACCGGCAGAGGGATCCGCTGGTATTGGTCGATAGCGGCTGCGGTAGTGGTGGTGCTGTTTCTTCTGGTGAGCGCGATCCTCTACCTGCAGGCCAGCCTGAAGGATGCGGCGGCAGTTGAGCGTGAGGCGCGGCTGGTTGCCTCCGGTGTGGCGGAGCGCGTCGCCGTTACTACCCAGGCACGCATGCAGATGTTGCTCGGGATAGCGCAGGATCCGCAGCTAGCCGACTATTTCAGCACTGATAATCGAGCGGAGCTTGATGGCTACGCAGAGCAGCTGAACCGGCTGCTGCCAGGGGTGCTGCGATTGCGTCTGCTGGCTGCCGGTCAGCGCGAACCAGAAAACAGCGCGATGCCTCATCTTGGCTACGCCTCCCTGGAGCTGATCCGGCTGGCGGAGGAGCAGCCAGGAGTACCTCCGGCCCAGGTGCACAAGTTTGGCGGGGCGCAGCAGCATATCGCAATAGCGGTGGCGGTGCGAAACAGCAAACAAGGCCCCGCGCTGGGGGTAATACATGCGGCCTTTCCTGTGGCCCTGTTGCAGGATGTGGTTGAACGCAGCCGCCTGAATGGTCGTGTCGAGGTGCGCCAACTGGTGCAGAGAGCTGCGCCGTTGGTGCTGGCCGCAGGTGGGAGCGGCAGGGCGGCTGGCGAGCCGGATGGACGTTTTGAGGTCGACGGGACCATCTGGGAGGTGGCCTATTGGTCGGGGCAGGTGAGCACACCCCTGCTGGAGCAGATCTATCTGCTGGCGCCGGGTGGGATAGCGGCACTACTGGCAGTGGCGCTGATGGGGCTGCTGGCGCTGCAGATGCAGCGGGCGCTGAAGGGTGATCAGTACAGCCTGCTGGAGTTGGCCGAGGTGTTGATGGCGGGCAAGTCGCCGAAGCGCCAACAGGCAAAGCTGCTCGATATGCAGTCAACCCTGGAGATCATTGAACATCAGGCTCGCGAGTTCGCCAATGCGCGCAAGCAGCGCCGTGAGCGGCGCAAGCGTGGCAGCGCCTCAGCCACTGAAGGGATTATGGTGGAGGAGGATATCTTCGCAGTGCCGAAAACCGATCAGCCGGGCGCTGACAGGCGTGCGAGGCAGGCCGAGGCGCTGGAGAACGCCGATGCACTCGCGGCGGTACCGGCCAGCATCTTTCGTGCTTACGACATCCGCGGTCTGGTCGGAGAAACCCTGACCGAGAATGTGGCCTACACCATTGGCCAGGCGATCGGCAGCGAGGGCTATGAGCAGGGCTTCCAGTCGATCGTGGTGGCCAGGGATGGACGCAACTCCAGTGAGGCGCTGCAGGAGGCCCTGATCAATGGGCTGTTGTCGAGCGGGCGCGATGTTATCGACATCGGCATGCTACCGACACCACTGCTCTACTATGCGGTGCATGAACTCAATGCGGGGTGTGGCTGTATCGTCACCGGCAGCCACAATCCGATCGAATATAACGGTATCAAGGTGGTGCTGGGTGAAAAGAGTCTCTCCCCCGAGCAGATCCAGGGACTCTATCGCCGGATCGCGGATGGCCGCCTGATGAAGGGGCAGGGGCAGCGGAATATACGCGAGATTACCGAAGACTATATCGAACGGGTGATCAACGATGTGCGCCTGGCGCGCTCCCTAAAGGTAGTGCTTGACTGCGGTAACGGCGTGGCGGGTATGGTGGCGCCAGAGCTGTTTCGACGCCTTGGTTGTGATGTGGTGGAGCTGTTCTGTGAGGTGGATGGCAGCTTTCCCAACCACCATCCCGACCCGAGCCGGCCCGAGAATCTGGAGGCCCTGAAGCAGGCGGTGGTCGAAAACCAGGCCGATGTGGGGCTCGCCTTCGATGGGGATGGGGATCGCCTAGGAGTGATCGACTCCTCCGGCAAGTTGATCTGGCCCGATCGGGTGTTGATGTATCTCGCCATCGATGTGCTGGCCCGCCTGCCAGGCGGTGACATTGTCTACGACGTCAAGTGCTCCCGGCATCTGGCCAATGTGGTGCTCTCCAACGGCGGTCGACCGCTGATGTGGAAGAGTGGCCACTCGCTGTTGAAGGCGAAGCTGCATGAGACTGGCGCCCTGCTCGCTGGTGAGTTCAGCGGACACATCATGTTTGCGGAACGCTGGTATGGCTTCGACGATGCGCTCTACGCTGGTGCACGCCTGCTGGAGATCCTGGCGCTTGAGCAACTGTCCAGTGCCGAAGTCTTCACCGGTCTGCCCGAGGGTGAGTCGACACCGGAGTATCAGGTGCAGCTTGACGAGGGGCAGGGAGACAAGATCATGGATGCCCTGGAGCAGCAGCCGGAGATCCCTGGTGCCCGTATGGTCTGGATCGACGGACTGCGTGCCGAGTTCGAGCGGGGCTGGGGTCTGGTACGGGCCTCCAACACTACCCCGTCGTTGGTGTTCCGCTTTGAGGCGGACGACGCCCAGGCGCTGAAGGTGGTACAGGATGTCTTCCGCACGCTGATGCAGAAAGTCGCACCCGAGCTGGAGATGCCGTTTTAACTGGTCATCCGATCTTTCAATTCTATTTAGAACCTTTGTAGTAACACTATGTCTTTGACTCTGGAACAGGCCCATAACATTGCCCATGTATTGACCGCCGCGCTGCCCTACATCCAGCGTTTCAGCGGCAAGACCATCGTCATCAAGTATGGTGGCAACGCGATGGTTGACGAAGATCTCAAGAGCAGCTTTGCCCGCGATATCGTGTTGATGAAGCTGGTTGGCATCAACCCGGTGGTGGTGCATGGCGGTGGGCCACAGATCGGTTCCCTGCTGGAGCGGCTCGGCAAGGATTCAGAATTCATCCAGGGCATGCGTGTCACCGACACCGAGACCATGGATGTGGTGGAGATGGTGCTGGGTGGGCTGGTCAACAAAGATATCGTCAACCTGCTGAACCGCGCCGGTGCCAGGGCGGTCGGTCTGACCGGCAAGGATGGTGACCTGATCCGTGCTCGCAAGCTGATGGTGGAGCGTAAGGGGCCGGAGCTGGAGGCCCCGGAGATCATCGATATCGGCCATGTGGGGGAGGTGGAGAGCATCGACACCAGCGTGGTGGAGATGTTGCTGCATGGCAATTTTATCCCAGTGATCGCGCCGATTGGTGTCGGCGAGGATGGTCGCTCCTACAATATCAACGCCGATCTGGTGGCGGGCAAGGTGGCAGAGGTGCTGCAGGCGGAGAAGCTGATTCTGCTGACCAATACCAAGGGGTTGCTTGATCAAGAGGGTGGCTTGTTGACCGGCCTCACCAGCGATCGGGTCAACGAGCTGATCGAAGACGGCACCATCCATGGCGGCATGCTGCCAAAGATCGGCTGCGCGCTGGATGCGGTGACCGGCGGAGTCAACTCAGTCCATATCATCGATGGTCGTCTGCAGCATGCGGTGTTGCTGGAGTTGTTTACCGACGAGGGTGTTGGCACCCTGATCCGGCGGCGCTGATGAGTGGCAAGGTCTCCCGCAAACAGCTGATCCTCGAAGCCTTGGCAACAGAGCTGGAGCGTAACCCCCGCGGGCGGATTACCACGGCTTCGTTGGCAAGGGCGGTGGGGGTGTCGGAGGCGGCGCTCTATCGCCACTTTGCCAGCAAGGCGAAGATGTTCGAGGGGTTGATCGACTTCGCCGAGGAGAGCATCTTTGTGCGGGTCAATCAGATCCTGGAAGAGGAACAGGATGCACGGGTGCGTTGCGGGCGGCTACTCTATCTACTGCTGGCCTTTGCTGACCGTAATCCCGGTATCTCGCGGGTGCTGCTGGGCGATGCGTTGGTGGGGGAAACGGAACGCCTGCTGATGCGAGTTGGGCAGTTTTTTGCGCGCCTGGAGACCCAGTTGCGGCAGATCCTGCGCGAAGGGACGATGCGTGACCAGGGCTATGCTGGGATCGATGCGCGGGTCGGAGCCAATCTGCTGTTGGCGGTGGTGGAGGGGCGCATGCACCAGCATCTGCGGAGTGGGTTTGCCGACTCCCCGCTGGCGGAGTGGGATGCGCAGTGGCGCATCCTTGAGGGGGCTTTGCGGCAGATGCAGAGCTAGGCGTTATCGTACAGGCCCTGGCCCGCTGCTTGCCTCACTGTTTATCAGGTGAAGTAGGGCGTCCCGAGAGGGCCTCGATAAAGCCTCGCTTGACCCCAGTTATCTTTTTGCTGTTACAGAATGCGTTACCCGCCGGGGAGTCTTTGCACTGCAGATCCATGAAGATCACAGTGCCCTTTTTATCTGGATTGCGGATGCGGGAGATGGTGATGCTGATATCGTGATCATCCACCGGTGGTCCGGTCATCACGATATTGGTGGCGAGCATTTTGACGGGGGTGGTGGCATGGTTGCGCAGAAAGCGTTTGGCTCTGGACCAGGCGCTATTGCAGCTGTCGTTGCCAGAGCACTCGAAGACATTGTTCAATGGGCGCTCTTGCGTGCCGCCTGTCTTGTCGGTTCCGGCTTCCCCATCTTTGCTCTGACTTGCACTTAGGTGCTTGAGTTCGCGGAAGCGGGCTTGGTCGCGGGCAAACGCGGTGCGAATACGGTTTTTGTCCTGTTCCCGTTTGACAATCGACTGGTAGGCCGCCTTCAGCGCCTGGCGTTTGCGATCGATCTGCGCGAGATAATCGGGTGAGGGGGTCTCACCGCTCAGTTCCAGAGCGGCAGCGTTTTGCTGCATCTCCAGCAGGCTGTTCTTGATCCGTTTGATGTTGGTCTGGGTCATCAGGATCGTCAAATCCACCGCCCTGAGCTGGCCATCGCGGGCCATGATGATGTCGTCTTCACTGCGAAAGGTGCGCAGCAACACCCGATCCGCGGCCTTTTGCTGATCGATCAGCGCCTGTTGTTCCTGCTGAAGACGCCGCTGGATCGCCTCCAGCTGCAACTGCTGTTTGGTCTTGGCGGCATCGATCCGGTCGACGACGATGCCCCGTTCATCCAGCTTGCTATGTTCCTGTTTGACGTATTCCGGAGGGATGCTGTCAGCATAGTGGATCCGGCCCTCTTCGTCGGTCCACTTGTAGAGCCGGCCTGCGCTGCTTTGCGCTGGCAGCGCCAGTGCCAGCGCTACCATTAGCAGAGATCCAGTTTTGAAAAAGATGTTCAGTTTGGCCATAATCTTTACTTCGCTCCGCTTCGTCTACAGAACCTAGCGGCTGGCTGTTTGAATTCCTTATTATCGTTGTCTTTGGCTGGAATTCCCTTCTCCCCCACTCTATTAGAATGTTTCTCCCACCATTCCTCAAATGGTATCGATTGCCTATTTTCGCTGAGATCACCCATCCGTGGAACAGTTCACTCTTTTTCTGATCTCGCTACTGGCCAATCTCTTTTCAGCGTTTTCCGGTGGCGGTGCGGGCTTGGTGCAGTTGCCGGCATTGATTTTTCTGGGGTTGCCGTTCGGTGTGGCGTTGGCGACTCACAAGGTCGCTTCGGTCGCTTTGGGGGTGGGGGCGACGATACGCCATCTGCATGAAGGTGGACTGGAGTGGTGGTTCTCGCTGTTTCTGCTGTTGTCGGGTATCCCCGGCGTGATTCTTGGTGCCAGCCTGATCTTGCAGGTCCCGGACCGAGTTGCCGAGGTGGCGCTGGGCATCTTGACCCTTGGGCTGGGAGTCTACTCGCTGCTGAAGCGCTCATTGGGCCAGGAGTACTGCCCGGCCCATCGTGACCTGCCGGGATATCTGCTTGGTGGGTTGGGACTATTCTGTATTGGCTTTCTCAACGGTTCTTTGACCTCAGGGACAGGGCTGTTCGTGACCCTCTGGCTGGTGCGCTGGTTTGGCATGGACTACCGCACGGCGGTGGCGCATACCCTGGTGTTGGTCGGCATGTTCTGGAATGGCTCTGGCGCACTGACCCTGAGCCTGCTCGGAGAGATCAAGTGGGAGTGGCTGCCGGTGCTGCTGGCAGGGTCACTGCTGGGTGGCTATCTGGGGGCGCATCTCTCCATCACCAAGGGCAACCGTTGGATCAAGCGCGGCTTTGAGGTGGTTACCCTGGCGGTGGGGACGAAGCTGGTGATTGGCTGAGCCGCTCCCGCTCCACTCAGACGCCGTAGCGCTCCCGGTAGTCGCGGATCTGCTGCAGTGATTCAGCAGAATCGGGGCTCGCCTGCAGATACTCAATCAGCTGCTCCAGCTGCACGATGGAGCTGACCGGCATGCCGTAGTCGTCCTGCACCTCCTGAATTGCCGAACGCTCACCCTGGCCGCGCTCCTGGCGGTCGAGGGCGATCACCACCCCGGCCGGGGTGGCCCCCAGGTCGCGGATGATCTCCACCGATTCGCGTACCGAGGTGCCGGCTGAGATCACATCGTCGATGATCAGGATGCGCCCCTCCAGGGCGTGACCGACGACTATGCCGCCCTCGCCGTGATCCTTTGCCTCCTTGCGGTTGAAGGCGTAGGGGATGTCGATCTGGTGCTGGTCATAGAGCGAGGCGGCAGTCACCGCCGCCAGCGGGATGCCTTTATAGGCGGGGCCATAGAGTAGATCGAACTCGATGCCGGAGTCGACGATAGCTTGGGCGTAGTAGCGCCCCAGTCGCGCCAGAGCTGCGCCAGTGTTGAACAGGCCAGCATTGAAGAAGTAGGGGCTGATGCGTCCTGACTTGAGGGTGAATTCGCCAAAGCGGAGCACGCCTACATCGAGGGCGAAGTCGAGAAATTCGCGTTGATAATTCTGCATTTTTCGGCATCCTGGTTGAAAAGACGGGGCATTTTAACCTGCCGTTGCGTTTCTGGGGGAAATGATTTTGCCAGCTGCTTATAATAGCCGGGTTTTGCCGTTGTCCAGGCTGGGGCTGCGTCTTCTATCTGTTTCTGGAGGGTTCGCTTGCCCAATCCAATCCATAGTTTCTTTATCGGCTGGCTGGAGGCGCTGAAGGTCTATACCCAGCCTCGGGTTCGGGGGATGCTGTTTCTGGGTTTCTCGGCCGGCCTGCCGCTGCTGCTGGTGTTCGGCACCCTCTCGTTCTGGTTGCGTGAGGCGGGTATCGAACGCAGTACCATCGGTTTCATCAGCTGGGTGGCGCTCGCCTACAGCCTGAAATGGCTGTGGGCGCCGCTGGTGGATCGTCTGCCGCTGCCCTGGCTGACGGCGCGGCTGGGGCGACGGCGTAGTTGGATGCTGCTGGCGCAGCTGACGATCCTAACCGGGCTGGTCGGCATGGCGTTGTTCGACCCGCGTGAGGAGCTGACGCTGTTTGTCGCCCTGGCGTTGCTGGTGGCCTTTGCTTCCGCCACTCAGGATATTGCTATTGATGCCTACCGCATCGAAAGTGTCAGCCGCGATCTGCAGGGTGCCATGGCGGCGACCTACATGCTCGGCTATCGGCTGGCGATGATCGTCGCTGGGGCGGGTGCCCTGGCCATCGCAGCGCTGTTCGAATCGGATTCGTCGATCTACCAGCAGTCGGCTTGGAGTGCCGCCTATCTGTCGATGGCGGGGTTGATGCTGGTGGGGATGGTGACCACCCTGCTGATCAGTGAGCCTGAGGTGGATGTGAGTGGTGAGACGCGCCG
Organism: endosymbiont of Ridgeia piscesae; assembly: GCF_001443665.1. NCBI lineage: Bacteria > Pseudomonadati > Pseudomonadota > Gammaproteobacteria > endosymbiont of Ridgeia piscesae. The sequence continues at coordinate 18,166 of NZ_KQ557133.1, forward strand.
CCGCGAGTCGGAGGGAATCGAGCTGCTGGAGCAGCAGGGCTGGCTGCCACGCCCGCTGCGACGGTTTAGCGAATGGTTTTATGCGGCGGCGATCAGCCCATTTGTCGACTTTATCGTCCGCTACCGCTGGCATGCCCTGTTGATCCTGGCACTGATCGCCAGCTACCGGATCTCCGATGTGGTGCTGGGGGTGATCTCCAACGTCTTCTATGTGGATATGGGATACAGCAAGGTGGAAGTGGCGACCATCACCAAGGTCTACGGGGTGATCATGACCCTAGTCGGGGCGGGCTTGGGTGGCCTATTGATGGTGCGTATCGGGGTGATGCGGGTATTGTTGATCGGCGGTCTGCTGGCTGCCGCGACCAATCTGCTGTTTGTCTGGCTTGCCGGACTGGGACACGACTTGGGGGTACTGACGCTAGTGATCTCGGTCGATAACCTTTCGGGGGGGCTGGCTTCGGCCGCCTTTATCGCCTACCTGTCGAGCTTAACCAATGTCTCCTATTCGGCAACCCAGTATGCTCTGTTCAGCTCGGTGATGCTGCTACTGCCTAAGCTTGTCGGCGGTTTTTCCGGGGTGATGGTCGATTCGATCGGCTACGCCAGTTTTTTTATTACTACCACCCTGATGGGGGTGCCAGTGTTGTTGCTGATCCTGTTGGCGATGCGCTATGTGCCGGCAGAGGAGAATCAGCATGGTTGAGCCGATGAGCTATCTGACGGCGTTTGTCGTCGGACTTTCGGGCGGGGTGCACTGTATTGGCATGTGCGGCGGGATCATCGGTGCGCTGACCTTCGGGCTACCTGAGAAGCTGCGCGGCAGCCTGGCTGATACCCTACCCTATCAGCTGGGCTACAACCTGGGGCGGATCAGCAGTTATGTGATCGCTGGCGGCATCATGGGCGGGCTGGGTATGTTGCTGGCGGAGCTGGTGCCGATCTATCTGGCGCAGCGGGTATTGCTCGGGGTGGCCGGTCTCTTCATGCTCTTTCTTGGCCTCTATCTGGGAGGCTGGTGGCTTGGGCTGGCCCGCATCGAGGCCCTGGGTGGCGCGCTGTGGCGGCGCATAGAGCCCATCGCTCGCCATCTGCTGCCGGTGCACACGCCGGGGCAGGCCTGGGTGCTGGGGCTAATCTGGGGCTGGATCCCCTGTGGCCTCGTCTATAGCACCCTGGCCTGGAGTGTTTCGGCTGGCAGTGTGCTGGAGGGGGCGGGGCTGATGCTTGCGTTTGGCCTGGGCACCCTGCCAAATCTGTTTGCGATGGGGCTGCTAGGCAGCGGGATCGCCCGCTGGGCCAAGGATATCCGGGTGCGCCGCGCGGCGGGGCTGATGGTGATCGGCTTTGGGTTGGTGACAGTATGGCGGGCGTTGTGAGCCCGCCGCACTGCGCAGAGTCCCTCAGTCGATAAAAAACTGCTGTTTCAGCTGGGCCTTGTAGAAGCGGGGCTCTCCCTTGGGCTTGACCTTGATGGAAAAGTTGAGTGTCTCCCGGTCAGTGATGCGGAACTCACCCAGGTAGTAGATGGCGCCTGTCTCCTTGACCTCCCGCATCGGGATGTCGATGCGCTGACCAAGGATATTGGTGGCGTAGGCCTGGACTATGGCGTGGGCCGGGGAGCCGGTGGTTCCGGCCTGGGTTTTTATCACACTCACATTTAGCAGGCCCCGGTATTTGCTGCGCTGAATCTGGTAGGCTTTGGCAACCTCGCTGTCGAGTGCCGCGGTCGGTAGGGCATTGTGGTGGATCTTGTAGCCGGGGATGGTGGTGCTGTTCTCCGCCAGCAGATTGGCGGAAAAGAGATAGAGCAGGGGTAGTGCGATCTGCGCGATCTTGGTTCTCATGATGATATTCCTCCTCTCCTGGTGCCGTTGTGCGCTGCAGAGTCGCCGGAGCCAGACTCGGGCCGGCGACCGCAGGGTAAGGATAGCGCAACTGTCGCAGCCGGGAGAGGGCCCTGCGCAGTAATTCAGGAGACTTTGCGTTTCCTCACCAGCTTCGGGTAGGGGCGTTCGCCCGGCCTGAGTGGCTGACGGCTGTTGATACGGTTGGACATGTTGCGTAACGCAGTGAGCTGCTTGGCTACATCGGTGTACTGTTCCTGTAGTTCGGCGATTCGGAATTCCAGGGTGGTACGGGAGCGGCCGATTTTCTGCAGGTTGGTGAGACGTTTCTCCATCATCTCCTTGTGATCGCGGATCTGCAGCACCAGGGGCTCGAGGGCGGAGCCGAGCCAGACATCGATCTCTTTGCTGGCGCGAGAGAAGATCTCTCCAGCACGGTAGACCAGTGCGCTGAAGAAGCGTTTGACCACAAAGCTCTGCTCCATCATCGTAGTGACTGGGCTGTTGCGGAATACCTCCACCTCCTGATGCAGCAGCTCGAGTTCGACGCGGAATTTGACGATTGAGAACATGCGCGGCTGCACCACCGCGAAGCCGTGTTCGTTCTGGAATTTGCGATAGATGCCGCGGATCAGCTTGCGGGTCTGATCGCTCTGTACCACCACTGAGTGCATGTTGCGGCGGATCTCCTCGAACAGCTGCTTCATCACCGACTTCATGCCGTGGGTGGTCCAGCTGGAGGACATCTCCTTGCGGCTGCGGGCGATGATTTCGTTGAGGGTATCCAGATCGAGGGCGGCACGCAGTTTCTCAATCTGCTCTTTCAGCTGCAGCCGGCTCTGCTGGAAGCTCTCCACATCGGCCATGTACTGGGACTGTTCCTGACGGGTCTTCTCCATCAGGTTATTGATGATGTCGTCGCTCTTGCCGCTCAGCTCTTCCAACTCCTCAAGCTGGCGCTTGGCGTTGTTCAGCTTGCTGGAGAGCACGCTGCGGCTGTTGTCGAGCATCTGTCCCACATCGGAGCCGATGGTGTCGAGGATGATCTGCTGTTTGATACCGAGTACGTCATCGGCTAAGTAGCTCTCAAGGTCGAGCAGTGAGCTGCGTTCCAGCAGTTCGGTATCGTTTTTGATCTTTGCCAGCAGCCCTTTCTGTGCTGAGACCGGGAATACCGCGCGCTCCTTCAGGCCAAGCAGTTTTGCCGCCTCAGCACGCTGCAGGTGGATTGCCTCCTCTACCTCGTGTTGGTCGCGCAGATCGTCCCAAAGGGTGTCGATCTTGTTGAGTACCACCATCAGACCGTGCTGGCGGCCACTCTGAAAGCCTTTGATGTGGTGCTGCCAGATCTCCATGTCGCTGCGGGTGACGCCAGTGTCGGCACCCAGTACGAATAGCACACCCTGGGCGGAGGGGAGCATGTTAAGGGTTAGCTCCGGCTCGGTGCCGAGTGCGTTGAGTCCGGGGGTGTCAAGGATCGTTAGTCCTTTATTGAGTAGCTCATGGGGGAAGCTGATCAGAGCGTGACGCCACTTGGGGATCTCAATGGTCTTGGGGACGCGCTTCTGATGCGGGTGCAGGTCGGCGCTGTAGAGCCCCAGGTGCATTGCCTCTTCAGTGGTGACCTGTTTGGTCTGCATCACCTCTTTGAGAGCCGCCTCCATCTGTTCGGAGGAGCCTACCTCCAACGGATAGTGGACCCACTGCTTGGTGTCTTTGCGCAGCTGCGAGAGGGTGGTGTCCTGCAGTCGGGTCTCGATCGGCAACAGGCGTACATAGGGCTCGTCGCGCTCCGAATCATAGAAGATCTCGGTGGGGCACATGGTGGTGCGCCCGGCTTCGGAGGGCAGCAGGCGGCGGCCATAGTCGGCAAAGAAGATGGCGTTGATCAGCTCGGTCTTGCCGCGGGAGAATTCGGCAACGAAGGCGATGGTGAGACGGTCGTTTTTCAGGGTCTCCAGAGTGTGCTGGATGCGTGCCTGGACCTCCGGGGTCGACATGTTGTTCGCTTCAAGCCAGGGACCATACTCTTCGATGGTATGGATGATGTTGCTCTTCCACTGCTCGAAGGCCTGAAGTTGCTGCTGAAATCGCATCTTGTCCATCGTATTGCCTTTTCGCCCCTGACTGAAAATCAGTCAATAAACCGTGTTTGTCTCATTATAAACAAGAAGATTATGAATCTCTTTCTCCTAAGGGGAAAAAGTTGTTCAACTTGTGGGGCGCTTCACGGGGATGGGTAGGGTTTGGGGATTCTTGATCCTGACCCGCTTGCTGCGGGAGTTCTCGCCGGCGATTAGCAGAACCTGTTTTTTCGATACGCCAAAGGCCTTTGCCAACATCTTGAGCAGGTGCGCATTCGCCTTGCCATCCACTGGCGGTGCGGTGATGCGTAGCTTGAATTCGTCCCCGTGGGGGCCGATAAACTCGTTTCGGCTCGCCTTGGGTTGAATCCGCAGTTGCAGCTCCAACTCATCACCCAGCCAGCGGTACCAGCTCATCAGAAGGGGCTGGCGGTGATCATGCGCAGTGGCGGCAGTAGCAACATCTTAAGCAGCACCAGGCCGATCATCACCAGCATCGGCGAGAGGTCGAGGCCGGAGATCGGTGGCAGCAGCTTGCGCGCCGGGCGCATCACCGGTTCGGTGAGACTGTAGAGCAGGGCTGAGGCCGGGTTGTAGCTGCCCGGACTGACCCAGCTGAGGATCACCTGGATCAGTATCGCGAACAGGAAGATATTGATGAAGAGTTCGATCAATTCCGGGATTGCCCACAGCAGCGGGCCGATGGGGTTGGTGCTGAGCCCGCTGAAGGCCACCACCAGCATCAATTCGGCATATTTCAGGGCCCACGCCAGCAGTAGTGAGGAGAGGTCGATGCCGCCTAGGCCGGGGATGAAACGACGTAGGATGCGCAACGGTGGAGCGGTGATTTTGACCAGAAACTGTGACACTGGGTTGTAGAAGTCGGCGCGCATCAATTGCAGCAGAAAACGCAGCAGCAGTGCCAGGATGTAGAGGCCGAACAGGGTCTGGATCAGGAAGATCACTGGGCTTGTCAGGTAGTTGCTATCCATCATGTCTTGGCTAGGATCTTGGAGAGTTCTTCAGAACGGGTCTTGGCGCCGAGTAGTGCATCTTTGAACAGGTCGCGCAACCCCCCCTCTTCGAGGATGCCCAATGCCTTCTCGGTGGTGCCGCCAGGGGAGGTGACTTTTTGCCGCAGGGTGGCGGGGGCGTCTCGGCTCTCGATCGCCATGCGGGCGGCCCCCAGGGCGGTCTGCAGGGTCAGCAGGCGGGCGCTCTCGGAGTCGAGTCCAAGCTCCACTGCCGCCGCCTCCATCGCCTCCATCACCAGGAAGAAGTAGGCCGGACCGCTGCCGGAGAGGGCGGTAACCGCATCTATCTGCGCCTCATCCTCGACCCAGCGGGTCAGTCCGACCGCACGCAGGATGCTCTCTGCCTGATTGCGCTGCGCGTCGTTGACGCCGGTGCTGGCATGCAGGCCAGTGGCACCAGCCTGGATCATCGCCGGAGTGTTGGGCATGCTGCGCACCAGCGCGATGCCCTCGCCGATCCAGTCGAGCAGGGCCGCCTCACGCACCCCGGCGGCGATCGAGATAACCAGTGGCCGGCTGGCCTGCAGCGTCTCGGCCAGATCCCGTGCAACAGCCTCCAGCACCTGGGGCTTGACCGCCAGTACCACCACCTCAGCGGCCTCTACCGCGGACTGGTTGTCGGTGGCGGCATGGATACGGTAGCGGGCGGCCAGTTGTGAGAGTTGTTCTTTGTCGGGGTCGCTGACAAAGATCCGGGTGGGGTCAAAACCGTCGGCGATCAGGCCGCCGATCAGGCTAGCGGCCATGTTGCCGCCGCCAATGAAGGTGATGCTGTTGGGTCTCATGCTGCGGTCTGTTAAACGTGCTGTATTGCTGTCCATTATATTCTCAATCACACCGCCGCTTGCGGCGGTGGCTTCGGCTTTGGTTGTTCGCGAGGTTCGCATACCTCGCGCTATCTATACAGTTTGTCTGGGTCCAAAAATGGCGGTGCCGATGCGCACGATGGTCGAGCCTTCGGCAATCGCCGCTTCCAGGTCGGCCGACATCCCGATGGAGAGGGTCTCCAGCGGTAGGTCGTTGCGGCGCAGCCGGTCACGCAGTTCTCTCAGCTGACGAAACGGCTTCCGCTGTGCATCCAGGCTATCGGCTGGGGCCGGCAGGGTCATCAGTCCGGCTATCTGAATGCGTGGCAGTTCCGTATAAGCCGGCAGTAGCTCGAGCAGTTCATCCGGGCTGTGCCCGCCCTTGCTGGCCTCTCCGCTGGTGTTGATCTGGATGCATGCCTTCAGCGGCGCAAGCCCCGGCGGGCGCTGCTGGTTGAGGCGACGGGCGTGCTTCAGGCTGCCCAGACTGTGAACCCAATCAAACCACTCTGCGATGGGTTTTGTTTTATTACCCTGGATCCGGCCGATGAAATGCCATTCGAGGGGGAGATCCTGCAACTGCCTGTGCTTGTCCAGTGCTTCCTGCAGATAGCTCTCACCGAAGGCGTGCTGGCCGGCCGCCACTGCCTCTCTGATTTCGTCAGCGGTTCGTGTCTTGCTCACTGCCAATAGCCGGGTGCTGCCCGGTGGTCTATTGTACAGCTCTTCTGCTGCCTTGATGCGTCGATTTACCCTATCGAGGCGCTGTGCGATTTCGTTCATAGGGGGATTTTACAGAATTTAGGCGGTGCAACAGAGGAATAGTTCGTGATAGCGTTGGAAACATTCCAGTAGGTAGTGCCAGAACGGATGGAGAGAGGGCCTGGATTCCTGCCGGGTGATACGGACTTGCGGCGCTGCTGCGCAGCCGCTTTGAGGAGAGAGAATGGATATAGCTGAATTGCTGGCTTTCAGTGTTAAACATAGCGCGTCGGATCTGCATCTGTCAGCCGGATTGCCGCCAATGATCCGGGTCGACGGCGATATTCGCCGCATCAACGTCCCAGCATTGGAACACAAGATGGTTCACGGGCTTGTCTACGACATTATGAACGACAAGCAGCGCAAGGACTTTGAAGAGTTTCTCGAGACCGATTTCTCGTTCGAGATTCCTGGTCTGGCGCGTTTTCGTGTCAACGCCTTCAACCAGGCGCGTGGCGCCTCCGCGGTGTTTCGTACCATTCCGTCGAAGGTGCTGACATTGGAGGATCTGGGCTGTCCGGGGATCTTCAAGGATATCGTCGATGTGCCGCGCGGCCTGGTGCTGGTGACCGGCCCCACTGGTTCCGGCAAGTCGACCACCCTGGCGGGCATGATCGACTACAAAAACGACAACGACTATGCGCATATCCTCACCATCGAGGATCCAATTGAGTTTGTCCACGCCAGCAAGAAGTGCCTGATCAACCAGCGCGAGGTGCACCGTGACACCCTCGGCTTCAGCGAGGCGCTACGCTCGGCGCTGCGTGAAGATCCGGATATCATCTTGGTCGGTGAGCTGCGTGACCTAGAGACCATCCGCCTAGCGTTGACCGCCGCCGAGACCGGTCATCTGGTATTTGGCACCCTGCACACCAGTTCTGCCGCCAAGACTATCGACCGCGTGATCGATGTGTTTCCCGCCGGTGAAAAGGCGATGGTGCGCTCGATGCTGTCGGAGTCGCTGCGCGCAGTTATCGCCCAGACCCTGCTGAAGAAGATCGGTGGCGGCCGTACCGCCGCCTGGGAGATCATGGTCGGCACATCGGCGATTCGTAACCTGATCCGCGAAGATAAGGTGGCGCAAATGTACTCGGCGATCCAGGCTGGCCAGGCGGCTGGTATGCAGACCATGGACCAGGCCCTCAAGGAGCTGGTTGAGAAGGGGGTGATTAGCCGCCTCGATGCTAAGGCCAAGGCGCAGAACAAGGATCTGTTCTGAATTTGATAACGGGTGGGGAACCACTCTGCAGCAAAGGGATGTCGCTCAATCCAGCCGACATCGCCAACAGGAGGCTAAGGTAGATAGCCGGAGGGGAAAAGTGGATCTTAATATATTGTTGACCATGATGGTTCAGAAGAAGGCGTCGGACCTCTTCATCACCGCGGGTCGCGCGCCCTCGATCAAGGTGGATGGGCGCATTCTGCAAGTGAGTAAGGCACCGCTGACGATGCAGCAGTCGCGCCAGTACGTGATGAGCGTCATGAGCGATGTCCAGCAGAAAGAGTTTGAGTCGACCCGGGAGTGCAACTTTGCGATCAACGCCAAGGGTATTGGTCGCTTCCGCGTCAGTGCCTTTGTGCAGCGGGATGCAGTGGGTATGGTGATGCGTCGCATCGAGACCCGCATCCCGACCATGGAAGAGCTTAGGCTGCCCACTGTGCTGCAGGATCTAGCTCTCTCCAAACGTGGTCTGGTGATCTTTGTCGGTGCCACTGGTACCGGTAAATCGACCTCACTGGCGGCGATGATTGGCTTTCGCAATCGCAAGACCTCGGGCCACATCATCAGCATCGAAGATCCGGTGGAGTTCATCCACAGCCATGAGGGCTGCATCATCACCCAGCGTGAGGTCGGTATCGATACCGACTCCTACGATGTGGCGCTGAAGAACACCCTGCGCCAGGCGCCGGATGTGATCCTGATCGGTGAGATTCGTAGTCGCGAGACTATGCAGCATGCGCTGACCTTCGCTGAGACCGGCCATCTCTGTCTCAGTACCCTGCACGCCAATAACGCCAACCAGGCTCTCGACCGGATCATCCACTTCTTTCCTGAAGATCAGCGTGAGCAGGTCTTCATGGACCTCTCACTCAACTTGCGCGCTGTTGTTGCGCAGCAGTTGATTCGGCGTGCCGATGGTAAGGGGCGGCGCGCCTGTATAGAGGTGTTGCTCAACTCCCCCTATGCCTCGGAGCTGATCCGTAAGGGCGAGATTCCCAAGCTGAAAGAGCTAATGAAGCGTTCCACCGAGCAGGGCATGATGACCTTCGATCAGAATCTGGTTGCTCTCTATCAGCAGGGTGAGATCACGCATGAAGATGCGCTGGCTTATGCTGACTCGGAGAACGATGTGCGTCTGGCAATCAGGATGGCGCAAACTCGCATCAGTGATCCAACTCTTGGCGGCGACTTGGATGACGCCATGGCCCTGAGCGAGCATCACTAGGCGGGAGGAAGTCGCTTTACTCCGCCAGAAAGGCTTCAGTCAAGACATACTGGCGCTGCGCCTCATTGTCCAGTTCGCCCTGGTCGTTGAGGATCATCTCGCAGTTTTTCGCCATGCGCGCCTGCATCGCCGCCTGCCATGCCAGACTGTGTTTGTCGCCGAGTTGCTTCTCCGGCAGCAGCGCGGCAAGCGCTGCGGCAGCGACGAAGTGCTCGGCCTGGCTGGCCCAGTCCGCATCCCGGCCGCAGGCGGTGAAGGTCTGCACTGAGTAGGCCTTGACCGCTCGGTAGGCCTCCTCCATCTCTTCGGGGGAACATTCCGGCGTGGCGGCGGCCTCAACCGCACGTTTGACCCTGCCGTCCTTCGAAAGGTGGAGTAGATTGCCGACAAAGCGGGCGGCGAGTATCCGTTGTGATGCCACCGGCAGTGCGTCCAGGGCTCGTTTCAGGGCCTCGTCGTTGTTGATTTTCGCCATGCTCTCTCCTCGGTTGACGTGATCAACATCTTCATAATAGGCGTCACCAGTCGACCCGATGCTGACTCAAATCAATCCTTGCGTCTCTCTGCATCTGTTTGGGTCAGTCGCTACTGAGCAGTGCGACGATCCGCTCATGACCTTCTGCGCGGGCCCAGCTGAGCGCCGTACGCCCCTGGAAATCCTTGAGATCCTCTCTGGCAGCGTGCTGCAGCAGCAGCTCGACTGTCGCCTCGTGCCCCCGCTTGGCGGCCCAGATCAGTGCGCTCCAGCCGCTGGTTTGCTCCTGACGGTCGATCCAGGCGCCGGCCTCGAGCAGCAGTGCGACTACCTCGGTGTGGTTGTTCGAGGCGGCCAGCAGCAGCGCCGAGTAGCCTCCCTTGTCGGTGAGATCGGCCGCCGCGCCGCTCTGTAGAAGTCGGCGCACCGCCTCGGTGTGGCCATTGAGTGCCGCCTTCATCAACGGGGTCCAGCGGCAGGCGTCACGGATGTCCAGGCTGGATGATTGCGCCAGCAGAGCGTCGAGCGTGCCAAGATCGCCTTGCTCAGCGGCTAGCAGCAGTGGTGCAGGCTCATCGGTATCGCTGTGTTGCAGCGGTTCGTCGTTGCAGGCGCTGATCAGAAGTGAGAGCAGGATTGGCAGAACAGGACTTGGACGCATGTCGGGACTCGCGATTGGCTGCGGAGCCAAGATTGTCGCGGCACCGCCCGATGCGCCGCAATGCGGATTCGCAACCGCAGAACGCGGTCGGTCAATCGTCCTCGTTTTTGCTCGGAGAGATAAAAGGCGCGGGGAAGGGAGTGATGTTGGTGGTGTTGTCGAGCTCGGTGATCTTGCCCGGCCCCTCCTTCTCCACCTCGTCGATGCGGATCACAGCATGGATCGGCACCAGGGTGCGGCTGACGCCAGCGAACTCCTCCTGCAGGCGCTCTGTCGACGGATCGACCAGCAGCGAGTTGCCGCGTTCGAAGATCAGGTCTTCCAACTCAACAAATCCATACAGCTCGCCCTGGTGTATGCTGCGCGCATAGATCTCGTAGAGCTTGCCCTGATTGAGGAAGATGACTTTGAATATACGCATGTCCAGTTCGTCTATTGCAACTACCAAGCAGACTCTTATTATCCGGTTGGACTCTTCCACTAATCAAGCTGCAGGCCGGGATCTGGATCCAGCGGAATGATCCTCAGCTATCATAGCAACCGCATGGAGCGGTTGCTCGACCAGCTCCTTGAGCAGCTCTCTACGCCGCTCAGCAGTCCTCTCGACCGCGAGACCATCGTGGTGCAGAACCCTGGCATGGCGCGCTGGCTGTCGCAGCAGCTCGCACTGCGCAGCGGCGTGGCAGCCAATCTTGAGTTCCCGTTGCCGGCCAGCTTTACCTGGAACATCTATCAGGCCTGGCTCGGCGAGATGCCGGCCGAGAGCGGTTTTGACCGCGAAAGCCTGCACTGGTGCATCATGGGGCTGCTGCCGGGGCTGCTGGAACAGCCTGCGTTTGCGGCGTTGCAGCGCTACTTGGAAGGTGACAGCGGTGAGCTGCGGCGCTATCAGTTGAGTGGGCGCATCGCCGACCTGTTCGACCAGTACTTTGTCTACCGCCCGCAGATGGTGCTCGCCTGGGAAAACAGTGCGATAGAAACAGGCACGCAGGATGAACCCTGGCAGGCGGCATTGTGGCGCGCCATCGTCGCGCAGACCCAGGGAGAGCATCGCGCGGCACTCTTTGATCGCTTCCAGAGGGTAGTGGCGCGGGGGGATGCGCCGCGCGGCCCACTGCCTGAACGGGTCAGCCTGTTTGGCCTCAGCACTTTGGCGCCACTGCATCTGCATGCCCTACAGGCGCTCTCGCAGCAGACCGAGGTGCATCTCTATCTGTTCAACCCCTGCCGTGAATACTGGGCCGATATCACCGATGAAAAGGGTTTGGCACGGCGGCGTGCGCGTTGGCGGCAGTTGGGCAAGACTGATATTAGCGCCCTGCTGGATGTGGGCAATCCCCTGCTCGCCTCGATGGGGCAGGTGGGGCAGGGTTTTATCGACCAGCTGCTGGAGCTGGAGGTGATCGAGACGGAGCTGTTCGAGACGCCCGCTGAAACGAGTCTGCTGGGCCGGTTGCAGCAGGATATCCTGGAGTTGGCGGACCGGCGTAGCGCCAACCTGGTCGAGCGTACCCCGCTTGAACAGATGGATGAATCGATCCAGCTGCACGCCTGCCACAGCCCGTTGCGTGAGGTGCAGGTACTACACGACCGGCTGCGCCAGATGTTCGACCGGCTGAGCGGGCTGGAGCCGCGTCAGGTGGTGGTGATGGCGCCGAATATCGCTACTTACGCCCCCTATGTGCAGGCGGTGTTTGGCGCGGCGGAGGGGGCGCGGCATATCCCCTGGTCGGTGGCCGACCTGAGCGCCGAGGAGAGCTCGCCGCTGCTGCAAACGCTGTCGAGCCTGCTGGATCTGAGCAGCTTCCGCTTTGCTGCTTCGCAGGTAGTCTCGCTGCTGGAGGTGCCGGCGTTGGCGCGCCGCTTTGCGATCGATGGCGAGGGGGTGGAGCGGATTCGCCGTTGGGTCCGGGAGAGCGGTATTCGTTGGGGTGCCGACGCACAGATGCGGGGTGAGCTGGGGCTGCCGGCGGAGTCTGCCAACAGCTGGGATGCGGGGCTGGAACGGCTGTTCCATGGCTATGCCCTACCGCCCGATGCGGGGTTGACGCAGGGGGTGCTCCCCTATCCCGACATCGAGGGCAGCGATGCGTTGGATCTTGGCCGGCTGGCGGCGCTGCTGGAGCGACTGCGGCAATGGCAGGCGCGCCTCTCCCGGCCCTGTGATGCGCCGGCCTGGGCGCTGCGCATCAACGCCCTGTTGGCCGACTTCTTTCTGCCCGACACTGAGGAGGAGGCGCTGCTGCAGGGGGTGCGCCATGCCATGGATAGCCTGACTGAGCGTTGTCTGGCGAGTGGTTTTGATGAGGCGATCCCGATTGGTGTGTTGCGCTGTGAACTGGAGCAGGCGTTGGCCGAGTCGCTGCCGGGGCGGCGTTTCCTGGTTGGCGGCGTGACCTTCTGCAACATGGTGCCGATGCGCAGCATCCCGTTTCGCGTGGTCTGTCTGCTGGGCATGAACGACAGTGACTACCCGCGTCGCGAGGTGGCCCCGGGTTTTGATCTGATGGCGGCTGCACCCCGGCCCGGCGACCGCTCGCGCCGTCTGAATGACCGCTATCTGTTCCTTGAGGCGCTGCTCTCCGCCCGCGACTGCCTCTATCTGAGCTATGTGGGGCGCAGTGTGCGCGACAATAGCGTCAGCTCCCCCTCGGTGGTGGTGAGTGAATTGATGGACTACCTTGAACAGTCGTTCCGTCTTGATACGGATGCTGAGCTGCTTTCCCAGCTGCTGATCGAACACCCGTTGCAGCCTTTCAATCGTGGTTATTTCGATGCCAGTGACAGCCGCCTGTTTAGCTACGATGCTGGCTGGCTGGCGGCTGCCGATAGCCAGGCGCAGGCGGTGGAGAAGCCGTTTGTCGATACGCAACTGCCCGAGCCGGAGGCGGCGGCACGGCAGCTGGAGCTGCAGGATCTGGTCCGGTTTCTGATCAATCCGTCGGCCTGGTTTCTGCAGCATCGCCTCGGCGTGGCGCTGGCGGAGGAGGAGGCGATCCTGGAGGATACGGAACCCTTTGACCTCAACGGGCTGCCTGCCTATCTGCTGCGTGCGGAGATGTTGCAGCAGGCACTGCGGGGAGAAGAGCCCGGCGAACTGCTGCCGCTGGCGGCGGCCCGCGGCGAGTTGCCCCATGGGGAGGCGGGAACGGCGGTGTTTGGCCGCCTGAGCGAGGAGATCCGGCAGATCGCAGAGCGGGTCAGGCGTCGAGCCGAGGAGGTGCTGGAGCCGCAGGAGGTGGATCTGCAGCTCGACGGCTTCCACCTGACCGGCTGGTTGGAGGGGGTGACGCCTGCCGGTCTGCTCAGCTACCGGCCCGGCAAACTCAAGGCAAAGGACCGCTTGCGTCTCTGGGTCAACCATCTGGCCCTTTGTGCGCTGCGTCAGCAGACGGCAGCAGAGGCGCCGCTCAGCTTGCATGTGGCGGAGGATCAGACGCTGATCCTGCACTCGGTCGAGGCGCCGGGCCAGTTACTCGCCGATCTGCTGCAGGCGTGGCGGCAGGGGCAGTGCGCGCCTCTGCCCTTCTTTGCCGCCGCCTCTCTCAGCTTCGCGGAGAGTGGGGATCTACAGAGAGCGATCAAGGTCTGGGAGAAGGATCACGACAGTGGCGCCCCCAATTGGGCCGTTTCCACCGCCTTTCGTGGTACGCAGCCGCTGGCAGAGGAGGCGTTCAGTGGTTTGGCGACGCGTCTGGGTGGGCCGCTGCTGGCGGCCAGCGAGAGTATCAAGGCAGCCAGGGATCGATAAGATGCAACCACTCAATCCTCTCTCCTGCCCCCTCACAGGGCGTCTACTGATCGAAGCCAGTGCCGGTACCGGCAAGACCTATACCATCGCCATCCTGTTCCTGCGGCTGCTGCTGCAGGCGCGCCTTGAAGTGGAGCAGATCCTGGTGGTGACCTTTACCGAGGCGGCCACCGCAGAGCTGCGCATGCGCATCCGGGCGCGGCTTCGTGAGGCGCTGCAGCAGCTGCGCGGTCTGGCGCAGCTGCCCCCCGATCCCCTGCTGCTGGAGCTGCTCGATGGCATCGATGGGCGTCAGGAGGCGCAGCAACGGCTCGAGGATGCCCTGGTGCGCATGGACGAGGCGTCGGTCTTTACCATCCACGGCTTCTGTGGTCGGGTGCTGCAGGAGAACGCCTTCGAGAGCGGCATGCCGTTTGAGGTGGAGCTGATCAGTGATGAACGGGCGCTGCGCCATGAGATCATCTGTGATTTCTGGCGCAGTCGCCTGGCAGTACTGGATCTGCCGCAAACTGTCTGGCTGCGTGAGCAATGGAAAACCCCCGAGGCCTTGCTCAGTGCGCTGCAGGGGACACTGCCCCACACCGGCCTGAGCCTGATCCCGGTGCTGGGGCTGGCGGATGCCGAGCTGGCCTGGCGTGAGGTTGAGGCTCGCTACCAGGAGCTGTGCGCGGCATGGGCCGAGCAGGGGGCAGAAATAAGCGAACTGCTCACCACCAGCAAGGCGCTCAATCGGCGCTCTTACAGCAAATCGGTGGTGACGAAGGCCTTGGCGGCGATGGGAGAGCTGATCGAGGCGGGGAGTTGTCCGTCCTGCTTGGCGGAGAAACAGCTGGAGCGATTCACCCCAAGCATGCTCGAAGAGAAGACCAAAGCGGGCGAGACGCCACCCGCGCATCCGCTCTTTGATCTTGTCGCCGGCTTTATCGCGGCGCACAGCTCCGCCTTGGGGATGCGCCGTGCCGCCTGGCTGCGCGAGGCCCATGCCTATCTGCTGAGTGAACTGGCGCGCCGCAAGGAGGAACGTCGTCAGCTCTATTTCGACGACCTGCTGCGGCGCATGCAGCAGGCGTTGCAGGGCGAGTCGGGAGAGCGCTTCGCCGCGGCGGTGCGCCGGCGCTTCCCGGTGGCGATGATCGATGAGTTCCAGGACACCGACCCGCTGCAGTATCAGATCTTTTCCGGCATCTACCCAGGCGAGACGGACAACGCCCTGTTCATGATCGGCGACCCGAAACAGGCGATCTACAGCTTCCGTGGCGCCGATATCTTCACCTATATGCAGGCCCGGCGCGAAACTGCGTCAGCCGGGACGCAATACACTTTGGATACCAACTGGCGATCCGCCAGCGCACTGGTGGGCTGTGTCAACGCCCTGTTTGGTCACAAACGGCTGGTGTCTCCTTTCATCTACGAGCCGGATATCCAGTTCCAGCCGGTCAATGCTAGCCCGAATGCCGACCAGGCGCCGCTGCGCCTCGCGGGCGAGGCGGTGCCGCCACTACAGTTCTGGCTGATGTCAGGGGAGGCGGAGCGGCCGCTTGATCTGGGGCCGGCGCGGGAGCGAGCCGCGGCCGCCAGTGCCGGGCGCATTGCTGAATTGCTCAACCAGGCGCAGCAGGGCGCAGCGCTGATCGGAGAACGACCACTGCGGGCTCGGGATATTGCGGTGCTGGTGCGCACCCATGCCGAAGGCCTGCAGATGCAACAGTCGCTGAGTGCCTGTGGGGTGACCAGCGCCGCGATCGGGCGGGAGAGCGTCTTCGCCTCGCAGGAGGCGAAGGAACTGGCACTGCTGCTGAACGCCATTGCCGCGCCGGAGGATGAGGCTCAGCTGCGCGCGGCCCTGGTGACTTCATTATTTGGTTGCAGCCTGAGCGATCTGGCTGCGTTGGCGGTGGATGATCTGGCCTGGGGGGAGCTGCTGCAGCGTTTTCGCCGCTACCGGCAGGCCTGGGTGCAACAGGGGTTTATGGTCGGCTTTCAGGCACTGCTGCATCGCGAAGCGATCCCGCAACAGCTGCTGTCGCAGCCGGGCGGTGAACGGCGCATCACCAACCTACTGCAGCTGGCCGAGCTGCTGCAACTGGCCTCCCGCGAGCGGCCCGGTATCGACGGCGTGTTGCGCTGGTTTGCCGAACAGCGTGCCGATACCTCACCGTCGGATGAGAGTGAGCTGCGGCTGGAGAGTGATGCGGCGCTGGTGCAGATCGTCACCATCCACAAGAGTAAGGGGCTGGAGTATCCGGTGGTGTTCCTGCCCTTTCCCTGGGGTATCGGAAAAAAGAGCGATCTGCTGTTGTTCCACAATCCAGCGTCGGGCCGACTCTGTCTCGATTTAGGCAGCGATGATGCGGCGGCTCATCTGGCCTTGGCGGAGCGGGAGTGTCTGGCCGAACGGTTGCGACTCTTCTATGTGGCGCTGACCCGCGCCAAACACCTCTGCGTGATGAGCTGGGGGCGGATCAAAGGTGCCGAGCAGTCGGCCCCCGCCTGGCTGCTGCACCAGACGAGTGATGGTGGCGAGCCGCGGGTCGCGATGCCGGAGACGCTGCAGGGGATCGCCGCAGATATCCAACGCCTGGCGGAGGAGACGGGCGCGGAGCTGCTGATCGAGGCGCTGCCGAATGAGGCGACAGCTAGCTACCGGTCGTCCGGGAAGGAGTGTGCCGGGCTGCGGGTCGCCGAACTCGCGGGGCTGGTGCCACATCGCTGGCGCCTGGCCAGCTTCTCCTCGCTGGTCGCTGGGGTGGAGAGTGAATGGCCCGATCACGATGCCGAAGATGGCGGCATCGACACAGCCCGGCAAACGGCGCCGTTGGAGGATATCTTCCGTTTTCCCCGCGGCCCGCGGGCCGGTACCTTCATCCACAGCCTGCTTGAACGCTGTGACTTCAGTGCCATCGACCAGGAGGGGCTGCAGGCTTTTGTGCAGCGGCAGCTGCAGAGCCACGGTTTTGAAAGCCACTGGGGCGAGGCCCTGAGCGGTATGTTGCGCGACCTGCTCACCACCGAATTGGATCAGAACGGCCTGCAGCTGTGCCAGATTAGTCGTGCTGATCGCCTGGATGAGATGGAATTTTTCTATCCGCTGGCGAGCTTGAGCCGACCGGGTTTGCAGGAAGTGCTGGCCAAGTTTGCCGACTATCGCAGCAGCGGCGAGGGTTTGAGCTTCGACTCGGTCGAGGGGCTGATGCGCGGCTTTATCGACCTGGTTTTTCAGCATCAGGGGCGCTTCTATCTGGCCGACTACAAATCAAATCATCTGGGCAACCGCCCCGAGGAGTACCACTGCGAGGCGCTGGAGCAGGCGATGCAGGCACACCGCTACCGGCTGCAGTATCTGATCTACACTCTGGCGCTGCACCGCTATCTGCGGCAGCGTTTGCCGGACTACGACTACCAGCGTCACTTCGGTGGGGTCTACTACCTGTTTGTGCGCGGCATCCGCCCCGGCAGCCGCCACGGCATATTTTACGACCGCCCGCCCTTGGCGCTGATCGAGGCGTTGGACCGTCTCTGTGCGGAGGGGCAGGCATGAGCGGCACAGGCATGCGTGAGGCGCTGGCGGCAGGCAGCCTGCGCGAGCTGGATCTCTACTTTGCCGAGCGCCTCACGGCGAATCTGCAACAGGGGCGGGAGCTGGTGGCGATCGCCGCTGCGCTGGTCAGTCATGCGGTGGGGGAGGGCGATGTCTGTGTTGATCTGGCCAAGCATGCGGAACAGCGCCTGTTCGTGACCGAAGGCTTTTCCGGAGTGGCGGCACCGCCCCTGGCGGACTGGCTGCAGCAACTGGCCGACAGCCCGCTGGTGGGTGGGCCGGGGCAGTCGCAGGCGCTGATCCTGGATGAGCAGCGCCTCTATCTGGGGCGCTACTGGCGGTTTGAAGCGGATCTGGCTGGCCGGCTGCGGCAGCTGGCGATAGTGCCGCTTGAGACAGTGGATCGGGTGCTGCTGCGTGGCGGGCTGCAGCGCCTTTTTCCCGACCGCGACGATGAGATCGACTGGCAGCGGGTGGCGGCGGCGATGGCGTTGCTGCGGCGGCTGTTGGTGATCTCTGGTGGGCCAGGTACCGGCAAGACCCACACCGTTGCCGCGATCCTCGCGCTGCTGATCGAACAGGCTCAGGCGCAGGGGCAAAGGCCGCTGCGGATCGCTCTGGCGGCCCCCACTGGTAAGGCTGCGGCGCGCCTCACCGAGTCGATCCGCAAGCTGCGTGCCGGGCTGAATCTGAGCGAGGCGGTGCGCGAGGCGATCCCCGCTGAGGCGCTGACTCTGCACCGCTTGATCGGGGTGCGACCGGGGCGGGCGCAGCCCCGCCACACTGCGGAGAATCCGCTGCACCTGGATCTGCTGGTGGTGGATGAGGCCTCGATGATTGATCTGCCGCTGATGAACCGGGTGGTGGCAGCGCTTCCAAGCCAGGCGCGGCTAATCCTGCTGGGCGATAAGGATCAGCTCGCCTCAGTGGAGGCGGGTAGTGTGTTTGCCGATCTCTGCGGCCGCGGCGGTGAGCTGTTGTTGTCTGAGGCGATGCGTGAGGCGTTGGCGCAGGTCGGTGTCGGTCAGCTGCCCGGTGTCGCCAGCACTGAGCCGATGGCCGACAGCATCGCCCTGTTGCGCAAGAGTTACCGCTTCGATCGGCGGAGTGGCATCGGTGAGCTGGCCGGTGCCATCAATGGCGGCGACACTGCGCGGCTGCGGGCAGTGTTGGCATCCGCCTCAGCAGAGCTGCGCTGGCGTGAGCTGGCGGAGTCTGAGCGCAACCGGCCGTTGGCCGAGTTTGCGCTGCAGGCGTTTGCGCCGGTGATGCAGGCGGCGGGGCCTGAAGTCGCCCTCGAGGCACTGGATCGGGTGCGCATCCTGTGTGCGCTGCGTCAGGGCGCGGCTGGGGTGGAGCAGGTCAACAGTCAGGTGGCGCAGGCGCTGCAGACGGCTGGGCTGATCCGCAGGGAGGAGGAGCACTATGCGGGACGGCCGATAATGATTAGTCGCAATGACTACCATCTGGGGCTGTTCAACGGTGATGTCGGTCTGCTCTGGCCCGATGCCGCCGCAGGCGGGGTGCTGCGCGCCTGGTTTCGCCTGCCGGACAACAGTCTGCGGCGGGTGTTGCCGGCGCGCCTGCCGCCCCATGAAACCGCCTTTGCCCTGACGGTGCATAAGTCCCAGGGCTCAGAGTTTGCGCGGGTGCTGCTGCTGCTGCCCGACAGCGACAGTCCGGTGTTGAGCCGTGAGCTGCTTTACACCGGGGTGACCCGGGCCTCCGGGACGGTGGAGCTGTGGGGGCGCTGGGAGATCCTGGCGGCAGCGGTGGGGCGCAGACTCAGCCGCGCCTCTGGCTTGTTGGAGCGGCTGCGGTTGCCAGGATGAGGCCTTTGGTCGGCCAGAATCCGGGCCCTGCTGGGAAGTATGGAGCCGATGAGCGGAATCGAACCGCTGACCTACTGATTACGAATCAGTTGCTCTACCGACTGAGCTACATCGGCCAAAAAGGGACGCAATTATAGACTTGGATGGTCTGAAGGGTCCAGGTCGGCTGTTACTCTCTCGCTGCGTCCAGCGCATAGGGGGCGGGGTCGAGGCTAGGCTCCCGTTGCAACACCAGGTCGGCCATCAGGCGCGCCGAGGCGGGGCCGAGCACCACGCCATTGCGGTAGTGGCCGGCGTTGAGGTAGAGCCCCTCCACGCCTGGCACCGGGCCGATGAAGGGGATGCCCTGGGGTGAGCCGGGGCGCAGTCCGGCCCAATGGTGTTCGACTGGGGCATCGGCCAGCGCCGGGTAGTGATCGCAGGCGAACTGTCGTAACTCCTTTTGAGTCTCGGTTGTGGTGGTCTTGTCGAAGCCTTTGTGTTCCAGGGTGCTGCCGACCAGCACCCGGCCGTCCAGGCGTGGGATCAGGTAACGCTGGTTGTGCAGCAGGATGCGGTTGACCCTGCCGGGGTTGGTTTTGAGCAGGATCATCTGCCCCTTTACCGGCTCGATGGCCGGTGGGATGGCGGTTTCGGCGAGCAGCTTCTGGCTCCAGGCGCCGGCGCAGATGATGACCCGTTCACTCTCGATCTTGGTGGTGCCCACGCGCACCCCCTGAATCTTGCCGTTATGGCTGATCAGCTCGGTGATTTCGTGTTCTTCAAGAATGTTGATGTTGTGATCGATGGCGAGCCGGGCGGCCTTGACCAGCCGCGGATTGCGCACTTGGGCGACCTCGGGCATCCAAATGCCGCCCCTGCCGCCGGTCTTCAGCCCGGTGTCGTAGCTGACTGCCTCGTCGGCGGTACAGGAGTGGAGCGCTATGGCGTGGCGTTTGCCCCAGCTGAGTGCTTGGGTCTTGTCCTCCATCTCGAGCACCAATAGGCCGCTGCGTTGGTACTCGGGGTCGATGCCGCTCTCCTGGTGGAGGGCTGCGGCCAACGCCGGATAGCGTTGCTGGCTCCAGGTCGCCAGGGCGGTGACCGCATCGGCATAGCGCCAGGGGTAGAGAGGGGAGACGATGCCGCCGCCGGCCCAGGATGATTCCCGGCCGGTCTCACGGCGTTCGATTAGGGTGATACGCATGCCGGCCTGGGAGAGCTCGTGGGCGGTGAGCATGCCGATAATGCCGCCGCCGATGATGAGACAATCGCTCATGGTTACTGCCTTCAAAAAAATGGTGCTGCGGTTTTTCGCCAGAGGAAAAACCGATACTCTTTTCATTCTCCATCCACGGCGGGTGTGCGTCCAGCTGCCCAGCGGCGTGTTTGGGGTGGATGATATTGTGGGTTTTATCACATTCAGGCGCACCGTGGTGCCGTTTGTCGGGCAGATGGGGCAGCTCATCGGAACAGCTACCCCGGCGTTCGTGAGGTTTGCTATACAGATGCACAAGATGAAAAGTACACAAGGTTTTACCCTGATCGAGGTGATGACGGCGCTGGTGGTCGGGCTGATCATGCTGCTGGTGGGGATCCCCGCCTACAACGCGTTGATGGCAAGCAACCAGGTGACGGCACACGTCAACGACTTTGCCGGTGCAATACAGCTGGCGCGCAGTGAGGCAGTGAAGCGGGGTGGGGCGGTCACCATTTGTCCGCAGGCGGCGAATGGCAGCTGCAGCGGCGCCTGGGCTGATGGCTGGATGGTCTTCCCCGATCGCGATGGCGCCGGCGTCCGGGATATGAATGACCGGGCAGAGGATCCGGTGCGAGTCTGGCAGGTCGCAGCTGGCGATGTCACACCGACCTTCACCAATATGCCGGCTTATATCCGGTTTCTCGCCAGCGGTGAGTTGGATACTACCAATGCAGCGGGTGGGATGACCTTCAGCTTCGAGTTTCCGCACTGTGAGGGCAACCAGGTGCGGCAGTTCGCGATCTCCACTACCGGTCAGATGACGGTAACGAAGACGAGTTGCACAAGCGGGAGTTGATGTATGTTCAAGCGAAACGGCAAAGCATACAGGCGGCAGCGGGGGTTTACCCTGATGGAGGTGCTGGTGACGATGGTGATCCTCTCCATCGGTCTGCTCGGGGTGGCCGGGCTGCAGTTTCGCTCCCTGCAGGGCAATGTGGGGGGGATGGAGGGCACTCTGGCGACCCTGATGGCGCTGGACGCGGCCGACCGGCTGCGGGCCAATCCGGCCGGTGTGAGCGCAGGGAGTTACGATCTGGCGGTTGCCGATGGTAGTGATCCGAGTTGTATCACCAGCAGCTGCACGGCCGCACAGGTGGCGCAGTACGACATCTGGCAGTGGCGTACCGAGCGGGTCTCACAGCTGCCACAGGGCCAGGGTGTAATCTGTCTCGACAGCACCCCGGATGACGGCACCTCGGCCGCTGAACATGCGTGTGATGGCCTAAATCCCAATGGTGTCTATGCGATCAAGCTCTGGTGGGACCATGATAAAGATGCCTCTTTGGCTAACGATGCCACCCCGCTGCGCCGATATGTGTTGAGCCTGATCCCCTGAGGTGTTGCATGAATAGCTATCTGAAAAAATATCCGATGCGACGCCTCTGTCAGGGTCTGACCCTGGTGGAGTTGATGATCGCCCTGGTGCTCAGCCTGCTGCTGATGAGCGGCGCCATCTCTATCTTCATGTCGAGTAAACAGACCTTCAAGTTGGAGGAGAATGTCTCACGCATTCAGGAGAGCATGCGCTATGTCGCCTCCCGCTTCATCAACGACTTTGCTGGCGGTGGCTTCTACGGCTGTGCCCAATCCTCCAAGGATGGCAACTCCAATGTCACCAATGTGGTGAGCTACTCTGGTGGCGATGACTGGAAGACGCCTCTCTATGACTTCGCGCAGCCGCTGATCGGTGTGGAGGGTGCCAGCGGTGCTCCCGATTCGCTGACCATGCACTACGCCAAGGCGGGGGTGGCAGTGCCGGTTACCACGAGTATGGGTTCACAGACCGGATCGGTGCCAGTCGACCAGAATGTGGCCACATACAGTGAGCTGGAGGCGGGGGATATCATCTCCGTTAGCGACTGTGACGCGCTGGCGATCTTCATGTTGACCAATGATCCGGGCAACAGCGGTCTGCTGGCCCACGACACAAACACCACCCTCAATAACGTCAGCAATAGTGAGGCGGGGATCCAGCATGTGTTTGGTGATACCCGCTTCTCAGCCGCCACGGTCTACGAGATGGAGGCGGTCAACTATCAGGTGCTCGCCACGGGGCCGGTCGGTAGCAAGATTAGCGGCCTGTTTGCCACGCGTCTGGGGGGCGAGCGGCAGCTGCTGATTGCCGGGGTGCAGGATTTTCAGGTCACCTACGGGGTGGATCAGGACAATGATGGCTCTGCCGATCGATATACCGACTGGGACTCAGTGGGCAGTGCCAATATCGATTTAATCACCAGTCTGCGGATCTTTCTCGAGATCAATCCGGGCACGCCTGTGGCGGATAGCCAAGGCAAGATGGCCGACGATGAGACCCGCGAGTTCACCTTCACCATCAAACTGCGTAACCGTGGAGGCACCATATGAGGTTTCAATCCGTAATCAAACCGCATCGGCAGCAGCGTGGCGCGGTGCTGGTGCTGGCGCTGATGCTGCTGGTGATAATGACCGTGTTGGGCATCTCGGGCATCGGCAACTCGGTGCTGGAACAGCGCATGGCGGGCAACTTCCATCAGTCGAATACCGCGTTGCAGGCGGCGGAGGTGGCGCTGCGAGTGGCGGAGCGCTGGCTGACGACCAACATTACCAGCACGGCAAACCTGAGTAGTTTCAAGAGTGGTAGCACCGGCCTCTATTCGGCGATGCGGCATACGGTCAATATCTCCCCGCCACTGCAGGCGGAAGACTCAGACCGGATCTGTGCCGGCACCGAGTCGGGCGGCTGCAGATTCGATCCGATCCGTGAGGAGCACTGGTGCAACGATGCGAGTCCTCCCACCTGCCCGCTTGGCAAGGGCTATGTCACCCTGGGACAGGATGACTTGGGTACCGGAACGTTGCCCAGCTTCGACCAACAGGTGGCACAGCAGCCACGCTTTATCATCGAGTATGTCGGCCCGGCCGACGTCAAGATCGATCTGACCATGGGTAAGGTGAGTGCCAGTACCAGTGCCAGGCAGGCCTTTCGCATCACCGCCATCGGCTGGGGGCAGGACCGCGCCGCCCGGCAGGTGTTGCAGAGCCACGTTTTGATGCCCTTGTGAATAATAGGAGGAGGGCGGAATGAAAAGCAGACAGACCTATCGACCAAGCTGGCGGGCCGTTTCCGCACGCCGTTTTTCGCGTCTGGCTGGCGCCGCACTGTTGGTGATCTGCAGCAGCCAAGGGCAGGCGGCCCCCGGCCCGCTGGCGCAGGTTCCACTGTTTCTGGCGCAATCGGTGCAGCCGAATATCTTCTTCATGCTCGACGACTCGGGAAGTATGAGTTGGGAAGTGTTGTTTCGGGAGGGGGTCGATACCAACAGGTGGTCACCCCGTACTTACAACCGCTACAACATCCGCTTCAATCCTTACCATGATTCGTTTAGCGCTACGGAGCGGGAGTACGCCAAACTGACCCTGTGCGCCGGCTTCAACGTCATGGCCTATGATCCGAGTAAGACCTATACCCCTTGGCGTGGTGTCGATATCGATGGGAACGCCTTCACCGACCAGTCGATCACCAATGCCCGGATCCACCCCTTTACCGGTGAGGCCAGGGCCGGCCTAAGCTGTGAGTCGACCAGCAATAACTTTTCATTCGCTGGTAGCGCCAAAGACATCAAAGATACTACAGGTAATGCGGGCTATACGTGCGACCTGACCAGCGAATTCAACCCCGGCGGGGTCTTCTACTACCCTTGGAACGATGCAGATGGTGATGGGGAGTATGACGAGGGTGAATGCCCCATCGCTGACGATAACGCGAGGGTCTGGGTCAATACCGACCTCACCGCTGAGCAGCAGACCAATTTCGCTAATTGGTTTAGCTACTATCGCAAACGCCACTATGTAATGAAGCGGGCGATCTCCGAGGTGATCGAAGATTCGCGGGCTCGCCTCGGCTTGGGGCTGATCAATCAGAACGATAGTGTGCCGGGCAGTGGTTCACGTGAGGTGGGTACCCCGGTCGCCTCGGTGGATACGTTTACCAACCCCGATAATAATGCCACCGAGACGGCCAACAAGGCTCAGATCATGGCGAACCTGCTGCGCGGTCGAGTCGGTGGTTCGACACCGCTGCGCCGCGGCTTGGCTCGGGTCGGTGAGTATTTCATCGGCTCAAGCGGGGCAGATAGAGATCTGTTTGGCTTCACGCTGGATGATGATCCAAACAGCGCCAACGGCTT
This sequence comes from endosymbiont of Ridgeia piscesae, assembly GCF_001443665.1. Lineage (NCBI taxonomy): Bacteria > Pseudomonadati > Pseudomonadota > Gammaproteobacteria > endosymbiont of Ridgeia piscesae. The sequence goes on from NZ_KQ557133.1 coordinate 42,809, forward strand.
TTCGCCGATCTTAAAGGCCGATCTGGGCGGCACCTGCCAGCAGAACTTTGCAGTGCTGCTCTCCGATGGCTTCTGGAACGGGGATGATCCCAGCGTGGGTAATGCCGACAATGATGGTGTGCCTGGAGGCTATGATCAGGCCTCCTATGGCGATGCCTTCAGCAACACCCTGGCTGATGTCGCCATGCACTACTATGAGCGGGATCTGAACGGGAATCTTGCCAATAATGTGGGTGAGGTTGATCTCGATATCGGTACGGACAGTAATCCACAACAACATCTGGTGACCTTCACGGTGGCCTTTGGCGTCACCGGTAACATCCCCTTGAAAAAGGCAGATGGCAGCGACTGTCTGCCCGGTAACCGTACCGACAGCCTGGCCACCCAGAACTGGCCCAGCGAGTGCGACCCGACTCTCGCCACCGGCTGGCCGGAGGCTGTCGGCGATACAAGCACGGCCGTGGATGACATGCTGCACGCCGCCTGGAACGGTCGTGGTCTTTATCTCAATGCGAAGAATCCCGAAGACCTGATCGCCAGCCTCAACCGGGCGATTCAGGAGATCACCTCCCGCGACTCCTCTTCGGCGGCAGCGGTGGCGGTGGACACGGTGGATGTCAGCGGTGGTGGCAGGATCTTTCAGGGGCGCTTCAACTCATCAGACTGGAGTGGCGAACTCTATGCCGCCGTTATCGATGCCAATGGTGTGGGGGCGGATGTCTGGGCTGCCCATGAGCAGCTGGCAAACCGTGCTTCACCACGGGTGCTGATCACTCGCAATGACACCGGTGGTATCCCGTTTGCCTTTCCGGCGGACTATACCGCACCGGCAGCAAACGAGATGACCGCTGCCCAGGTGGCCGATATCCTGGCGGCCGATACCGATCGCTCCGGTTTTGCCGATGAACAGGCGTTTGGCGAGAGTCTGGTTGCCTATCTGGCTGGAGCAACCGCCAACGAAGGTGACAGTAGCGGCCAGTTCCGTGCGCGCGGCGGTCTGCTCGGTGACATCATCCACTCCTCGCCGGTGTTTGTTGGAGCCCCCAATCCTGGGCTCTATCCCGACGGCATAGAGGGTGGCGGTGTTAACTCCTACTATCAGTGGGCGAATGTTGATGCGGCCAATCGTATCCCGATGGTCTATGTGGGGGCCAATGACGGCATGCTGCACGGCTTCCGTGCAGAGGATGGTGAGGAGGTGTTCGGTTACTTTCCGCAGCAGCTGTTCTCCAGCGCGACCGGTAAAGGGCTGCATTGGCTGGCTGAGCAGGGCTATAGCCACCGCTACTATGTCGATATGACGCCGACTGTGGCGGATGTGTTCATCGATACCGGTGATGGTGTTGGTGCGAGTTGGCACACCATCCTGGTGGGTGGGCTGCGCGGTGGTGGTCGTGGCTTTTTCGCCCTGGATGTCTCCGATCCCAGTGAGTTCACTACTACTGCCGGCGCTGCAGCGAATGTGCTTTGGGAGTTCACCCATGATGATCTGGGCTATACCTACAGCGAACCGACCATCGTCAAGACCAACGGACCCATTGTGGATGGGGTGAATACTGGACGCTGGGCGGTCATCTTCGGCAGTGGCTATGAGCCGGGACCGGCATCTGATGGCAGGGCCAAACTGTTTATCAAGTTTCTCGACAACGCTTTACCATCAGAGATTGTAATCGACACCGGAGTGGGGTCGATCGTCAATGGTGATTGCCAGAGTGCGGCCAGTGACTGCAACGGTCTCTCCACCCCGTCGGTGATCGATCTGAACGGCGACGGTATTGCCGACCGGGTCTATGTCGGTGATCTGCATGGCAATCTCTGGGTGTTCGATATTTCCAATGCCACCTCGGCCCGATGGGATGACGCGGATCAACACTACCGGCTGTTCAGCGCTCAGGATGAATTCGGTAACAGACAACCGATCACCACCCAGCCGGCGGTGGCTTTCCACCCAACCGAACGGGGCCTCTCCACCGAGCCCAACGTGATGGTGTTCATCGGTACTGGTCAGTATGTCGCGGAGGGTGACCCCAGCAGCACCGGTGTGCAGAGCTTCTACGGTGTCTGGGATGCGGGTGCGAGCGTCGGCACTCTGGGTTTGGACGGGGTCCTGACCAATTCAAGAGACCAACTGATCGAGCAAACCCTTGAAGAGTCCCTGCAAACCTTCGGTGAGGGGGCGGATGCCGTTGAGTTGACGGTGCGCCTGCTGAGCAGCAATCCGGTCGATTATGATACAAAGAAGGGCTGGTATGTCGATTTCAACACAGCCTCCTCCAACAGTAGAGAGCGGGTCATTGTCAATCCAGGCATCTTCGGTGATCTGGTTTTCTATACCACCCTTGTGCCGGCGGAGAATCTATGCGGCACCGGTGCTGGCTACAGCTGGTTGATGGTGCATGATCTTGCCAGTGGCGGTGAGCCTAGTTTTGTAGCCCTCGATGTCTCGGGTAACAGCAATTATGGCGCGGAAGACACGGTGAACGGCAGAGAGGTGGCAGGTGTGAAGTCTGACAATATCTGGTGGCAGCCCTCGATCGTGAAGTCGGGTCCCGGTGAGGAGGGCACTATCGAGCTGCCCACCGACCGGGAGCAAAATGATGCTAACGGTGGCGGAGGCGGTGGTGGTAGCGACAATGTGACCGTCGATTCGATGGATGTGCAGGGTGGCAGCAGTACAGGCACCCGCTCATCTTGGGCCCACTACCAGTTTTGATCTGCTTGGTCGGCATCGGGCCAGTTGGATAGGAGAAGCACATGAATGGCAATAAGCGCAGAACAGGCCGGGGATGCTGGCTGCTGGCGGCGGCCTTGCTGATGAGTGCGGCGCTGCCCGCTGTGGCAGGCAACTACGCGGTCAGGCCCATGGCAGGCATGCCGGGTATGCCGGCGATGCAGGGAGTCGAGATCTCTGGTCCCTTTGATGGGGTTAACCTCAAGAGACGACGGATCTGGATTGATGATACCGTCTTTTCTATGTCGAGAAAGCTCAGGGTGGTGGGCACATCGAAGAAGCTGGGGCTGCTCTCTGACCTGCGTCAGGGTGAAGCGATCAAGGCCCTGGTGACGCGTGGAGAAGATAAAAATGGCCTGCGGGAAGTGTTGGAGATCCGCCGCCAATAGGCCGGGATAAGGAGAGACAATGATGAGATTTGATCGCGCCAACCAGGGCTTCACCCTGATCGAACTGATGATCACCATCGCGGTGCTGGTGATCCTGGTGGGCATTGGCTATCCGCTCTACAGCGAACAGTTGCAGAAGGCCCGCCGGGTGGATGCGCGCAGCGGCCTGATGCGGTTGGCGATGGCGGAAGAACGCTTCTATGCTCTGAACGGCAGCTATGCCTCTCAGGTGGCTCTGGGCAACGAATTCACCAAGATCATGAGCGAACTCGATTACGATAACGATGTGGATGGCAATCCTGACTATTACAGCTTCAGCATTACCCTTGATCCCGATGGGGATGCTGCCACTCCCGACTACAGCATCACCGCTACTCGTGTCGGTGCCCAGGCGGGAGATAGCGGCGATACTGACTGCGATACCTTCACGATCACTGAGACGGGGGCCAAGTCGGCGACGAATAGTGCTGGCGATGACAACACGGCCAGGTGCTGGTAGGGCCTTAGGATGAGGGCCGCCGGGCTCAGATATAGGGCGGCTGGTGGCCGCCGCGTATCATAGATTGAATCAAGGATGATGGTGGGCGCAGCCCAACCTATACATGTGCCATGCTCAATTGCCGGGTTGGGAATAGGGTGACCCGCAGCCCGACGCGGTGTTATAGACCTCAGTTGATCTGTTGGCGACTGGCATAGAATTCGACCAAGGCGCGCCGGTCGCTCTCATCGAGTGTGTTGAAGCGGCGCGCCATCTTTTTGGTGGTTGGGCGTGCGTTTGCGATGAACAGTTCGAATTGCCGTTCCAGATAGGCTTTCCACTGACCGGCGATGATACCGGTGTCGTCCTCAGGAAAGGCACCGCCATCATGGTGGCACTCTTCGCACTTCTCTTCGTGGATACGCGCGCCCAGCGCAGCCAGATCCGCGTCATACTTTTGTGTTGCTGGCCTGAATGGCTGCTTGGCAAAAAACTCACCCAGCGCTTTGATCTCTTCCGGCCTCAGGGATTGGGTGACCCGGTTCATGTCGGTCTTGCCCAGGTGGGGGGTTTGAATGCTCTTTCCCTTCCGGTCGCCATACTTGTAAGAGAGCAGGGAGTCGAGCAGGTTGTTGGTGGAGAAGCCAGCAATCGATGGGATCTGGGGGCGATCGCTGTTACCTGCTGTGCCGTGGCACTCTAGACACTTATCAGTGAGTGCGGGCAGGTCTGCCTGAGTGGTGATGGGTATTGAGGCCAGCAGCAACAGGGTGCTGACGACAGCGATGTTCGTTTTTATCCTGATCATGGTACTGCTTGGTCATGAACTCCACTCTACTACTTTAAGGGTAGTACTATACTTAAAAATCCCCTCTGATTGTTGATTAGTCTCAATTTGTTTGAACCAGTGTGCGTCCGTGGGTCTCGCCATTGAGCATCTTTTCGAAGATTTTGGGCAACTCTTCCAGGGTTACAACCTGGCCGATAATATCCTCCAGATGGCGCGGGTGCAGGTCTGTGGCAAGCCGTTGCCAGATCTCTTCGCGAATCGAATAGGGGCAGTCAGCGCTGTTGATGCCGAGCAGGCTGATACCACGGAGAATGAACGGCATCACCGTGGTATTGAGTTCATGGCCGCCGGCCAGACCAATGGCAGCAATGGAGCCCCAGGGCCGCACCGACCGGGTCAGGCCGGAGAGCATGGCACCGCCCACCGTGTCGACAATTCCGCCCCAGACCCCTTTCTCCAAGGCATGATGCCCCAGTTGCAACTGCTCGCGGGTGATTACCTCGCTGGCGCCCAGATGCTCCAGCCAGGCGTGCTGCTGCGGCTTGCCGCTGACAGCCGTCACCGCATAGCCTTCGCCGTCGAAGATATTCACCGCCAGGCTGCCAACCCCACCGCTGGCGCCGGTGATCAGGATCGGCCCCATCTCCGGGGTCTGACCGTTGGCCTCCATGCGGTGCAGCGCCAGCGCGGCGGTGAAGCCAGCAGTGCCCAGCGCCATCGACTCGAGAGGCCCCAATCCCTCCGGCATGGGCACCGCCCACTCTGCTGGAACCTTCAGGTATTCGGCATAGCCGCCGTCGTCGGTGGCGGAGAGGCCATAGCCGGTGACGATCACCTCGTCCCCCTCGCTGAAGCGCGGATCGTTCGACTGTGCCACCTCGCCACAGCTGTCGATGCCGCCGGTGAGCGGGAAGTGGTGCAGGATCTTGCCGCGCCCGGTACCTGCCAGGGCATCTTTGTAGTTGATACTGGAGTAACGGGTGCGGATCAGGATCTCGCCTTGCTCGGGTTCGACCACCTCGAGTTGCTCGATGCCGGCGCTGTGTTTACCCTGATCGTTGTGGATGCGGAAGGCGTTGTAGTGGGGCATCTTGCTACTCCTCAATCACTGGGATCTTGCCGATCCGCGCCCGCCACTCGGCAGGGCCGCTGGTATGGACTGACTCACCCCGGCTATCCACCGCCACGGTGACCGGGAAGTCTTTCACCTCGAACTCGCGGATCGCCTCCATGCCGAGTTCCTCGAAGGCGACCAGGCGCGAGCTGCGGATCGCCTTGGAGACCAGATAAGCGGCGCCGCCCACCGCCATCAGATAGACCGCCTGGTGCTTTTTGATCGACTCGATGCCACTCGGGCCGCGCTCCGACTTGCCGACCATGCCGATCAGCCCCAACTCGCCCAGCATCATCTCGGAGAATTTGTCCATGCGGCTGGCGGTGGTGGGACCGGCGGGGCCGACCACCTCGTCGCCCACCGGATCGACCGGGCCGACGTAGTAGATGAAACGGTTCTGCAGGTCGACTCCATCGGGTAGCGGTTCGCCCCTGGCTAGCAGATCGGCAATGCGCTTGTGGGCGGCGTCGCGGCCGGTGAGCAGCTTGCCGGAGAGCAGGATGCGCTCGCCGGGCCGCCAATCGGCGATCTCTGCCTTGGTCAGGTTGTTGAGATCGACCCGGCGGGCGTCGTCGGAGGCCTCCCAGGTGACCGCGGGCCAATCCTCCGCTCGGGGTGGGGTCAGCTCGGCCGGGCCAGAGCCATCGAGGGTGAACTCGACATGTCGGGTGGCGGCGCAGTTGGGGATGATCGCCACCGGCAGCGAGGTGGCGTGAGTGGGGTAGTCGCTGACCTTTACGTCCAGCACCGTGGTTAGCCCGCCTAGTCCCTGGGCGCCGATGCCCAGCGCATTGATCTTCTCATGCAGCTCCAGGCGCAGCTCCTCGGTGCGGTTGGCGGGCCCACGCGCCTGCAGTTCGTGGATGTTGATCGGCGCCATCAGCGACTCCTTCGCCAGCAGCATCGCCTTCTCTGCCGAGCCGCCGATGCCGATGCCGAGCATCCCCGGTGGGCACCAGCCGGCCCCCATCAGTGGCACCTGCTCCAGCACCCAGTCGACCACCGAGGCAGAGGGGGTGAGCACCGCAAAGCGGCTCTTGTTCTCCGAGCCGCCCCCCTTCGCCGCCAGCTTCACCTCCAGTTTGTCGCCGGGAACCAGCTCCATGTGGATGATCGCTGGGGTGTTGTCCTTGGTATTGGTGCGGGCGCCGGCGGGGTCTGTGACCATGGAGTAGCGGAGCAGGTTGTCGGGGTGGCTGTAGGCGCGTCGTACCCCCTCGTTGACCATCGCTTCCACGCTCATCTGCGCATCCCACTGTAGTTCCATGCCGATCTTGAGAAACACCACGGCCATGCCGGTATCCTGGCAGATCGGCCGGTGGCCCTCGGCGCACATCCGTGAGTTGACCAGGATCTGCGCCATCGCATCTTTGGCGGCGGGGGACTCCTCCCGCTCCCAGGCCTCGCCCAGGGCGTGTAGAAAGTCAGCGGGGTGGTAGTAGGAGATGAACTGCAGCGCGTCGGCGATGCTCTGGATGAAGTCTTCCTGGCAGATAGTGGTCATGCGACGGCTCCTGTTGTGCGAATGGACGCATTATACCTGCAACAGCAGCCTGGCCGGATCTTCCAGATGTTGTTTGATGGTGACCAGGAACTGCACCGCCTCGCTGCCATCGATGATGCGGTGGTCGTAGGAGAGCGCCAGATACATCATCGGCCGGATCACCACCTCACCGTTCTCCGCCACCGGCCGCTGCTGGATCACATGCATGCCGAGGATCGCGCTCTGCGGTGGATTGAGGATCGGTGTCGAGAGCATCGAGCCGAACACCCCGCCGTTGGTGATGGAGAAGGTGCCGCCGGAGAGTTCATCAAAGCTCAGGGTGCCGCTCTTGGCCTTATGGCCGAATGCCTTGATGCCCTTTTCGATCTGCGCAAAGCTGAGCTGATCGGCATTGCGCAGGATCGGTACCACCAGGCCACGCGGTGAGGCGACCGCGATGCCGATATCGTAGTAACCGTGGTAGATGATGTCGCTACCGTCCACTGAGGCGTTTACCACCGGGAACTGTTTCAGTGCCTCTACCGCCGCGCGGACGAAGAAGGACATGAAGCCGAGACGCACCTCGTGCTGTTGTTCGAAGCGCTCCCGGTAGCGGGCGCGCAACTCGGTGACGGTCTGCAGGTTGACCTCGTTGAAGGTGGTGAGGATGGCAGCGCTCTGCTGCACCTGCAGCAGCCGCTCTGCAACTCGCTGACGTAGCCGGGTCATTGCCACCCGCTGCTCCGGCCGGTCGCTGTCGATTATGTCGAGTGTCTCGCGGGAGTTCGCTGGCGCAGGCGGGGTGCTCTGGCGGTTGGCTGCAAGGTGTGCCTCCACGTCACTCTTGAGTATCCGCCCATGCTTGCCTGAGCCTGTGATCTGATGAAAATCAAGCCGATGCTCATTGATCAGGCGGCGCACCGCGGGGGAGAGTGCCGGCTCCTCTTCGCTGATTGGTGTTTCAGCTTTGCTGCTGACGGCTGACTCGCCAACCTCGATCAGTGCTAGCAGCTCGTTGGCCTTGACCGTCTCTCCCTCGGCAACACGAATCTCGCTGAGTATGCCGCTGGCAGGGGAGGGCACCTCGAGCACTACCTTGTCGGTCTCCAGGTCGACCAGGGATTCGCCCTCTGTAATCGCCTCGCCCGGTTGTTTGTGCCAGCTGAGGATGGTGGCATCGGCCACCGATTCGGGCAGTTCGGGGACCAGGAGTTCTCGGCTCATAGTTGATTCACCATGGGATTCATCTCGGGGTTGATGCGGCCTGTGAGGGCCTCGTCGATCAGGGTCTGCTGCTGCATATGCACCGGGCGGTAGCCCACTGCCGGTGCGGCGGTGCGTGGGCGGCCGACAAACCAGAGCTGCAGCCCGGCGGCAACCTGCTCAGCAAAGCGGTGTTTGATCTGATTCCAGGCGCCTTGGTTGAGCGGCTCCTCCTGGCACCAGATTAGCTCCTCGGCGTTTCGATAGGGGGCAATGGCTTGGGCGAAATCGTCGCTGGGGAAGGGATAGAGCTGTTCGATGCGGATGATGGCGGTGTCGGTGATGCCGCGGGAACGGCGCGTCTCCAGCAATTCATAATAGAGCTTCCCAGCGCAGAGCACGATGCGCTTGACCGATTCAGGATCGATCTCGTCGATCTCGCCGATGACGTTGAGGAAGCCATCTTCGGTAAAGGCCTGGATCGGTGAGGTGGCGAGCCGGTGGCGTAGCAGGCTCTTCGGCGTCATCACGATTAGCGGATGACGGAACGGGCGCAGGATTTGGCGCCGCAGCATGTGAAATATCTGCGCTGGTGTTGTCGGCACGCAGACCTGCATGTTGGCGTTGGCGCAGAGCTGCAGATAGCGTTCCAGGCGGGCCGAGGAGTGTTCTGCGCCCTGGCCTTCGTAGCCGTGGGGCAGCAGCATCACCAGGCCGCACAGCAGTCCCCACTTCTCGCCGCCGGAGGAGATGAACTGGTCGATCACCACCTGGGCGCCGTTGGCGAAGTCGCCGAACTGGGCCTCCCACAGGGTCAGGGCGTTGGGTTCGGCGGTGGCGTAGCCATACTCGTAGCCGAGCACCGCCTCTTCCGAGAGCAGTGAGTCGATCACCAGAAAGTTTGCCTGGTCGTCGGCCAGATGCTGCAGGGGGATATGGGGGGTGCCGTCGACCTGGTTGTGGATCACCGCGTGGCGGTGAAAAAAGGTGCCACGCCCTGCATCCTGACCGGAGAGGCGCACCGGGCAGCCCTCGGTGAGCAGCGAGGCGTAGGCGAGGGTCTCACCGAAGCCCCAGTCGATCAGCTGGTCGCCGTTGGCCATGCGCTGGCGCTCGCGCCAGATCTTCTCCACCCGGGGGTGCAGTTCAAACCCGTTGGGAAGTTCGAGCAGTCGCTGAGCGAGGGATTTGAACTGCTCTGTTGGTAGTGAGGTCGTGGCTGGGCAGGTCCAGGCCACACTGTGGAAATGCCGCCAGTCTACCGCAAAGCGGTTCTTCACCGCGCAGATCACCGGGCGGGATACCACCCGTCCCTGCTCCAGTGATTTGCGATAGTTTTCCACCATTGCCTGGGCCTGGGATGGGCTGATGATGCTGTCGGCTATCAGTTGCTGAGTGTAGATCTCGCGCACCGTGGGATGGCGGCGGATCTTCTTATACATCTCCGGCTGGGTGACCGCCGGTTCGTCCGCCTCGTTGTGGCCGAGGCGACGGTAGCAGACCATGTCGATCAGCACGTCCTTGTTGAAGCGGAAACGGAAGTCGAGCGCTAGCCGGGTGACAAACAGTACCGCCTCCGGGTCATCGCCATTCACGTGGAAGATGGGAGCCTGCACCATCTTTGCTACATCGGTGCAGTAGAGGGTGGAGCGGGTGTCGAGGGGATTGCTGGTGGTGAAGCCGATCTGGTTGTTGATGATGATGTGGACGGTGCCGCCGGTGCTGAAGCCGCGGGTCTGGGAGAGGTTGAGGGTCTCCATCACCACCCCTTGGCCGGCGAAGGCAGAGTCGCCGTGGATCTGCACCGGCAGCACCTGTTCGCCCTTGCGATCGCCGCGGCGCTGCTGACGGGCGCGCACCGAGCCCTCGATCACCGGGTTGATGATCTCCAGATGGGAGGGGTTGAAGCCGAGGGCGATATGTACGATGCCGCCGGGGGTGTCGATGTCGGTGGAGAAGCCCTGGTGGTATTTGACATCACCGACGTAGCGCGCTGGGTCACGCTCAATGCGGCCTTCGAACTCGTCGAAGATCTCCTGTGGCGGCTTGCCGAGGATGTTGGTCAGCACGTTGATCCGGCCGCGATGGGCCATGCCGATCACTGTCTCTTCGACTCCATTGCGCCCGGCGTGCTGGATCAGCTCATCGAGCAGCGGGATTAGGCTCTCGCCGCCTTCGAGGGAGAAACGCTTCTGCCCCACGTAGCGGGAGTGGAGGTGTTTTTCGATCCCCTCGGCGGCGGTGAGCAGGGTTAGTAGCCAGCGTTTCTCATCGACACTGGCCCCCTCGATCCGGGGGCGGCCCTCGATGCGCTCCTGAATCCAACGCTTCTCGTGGGTATTGGTGATGTGCATGTACTCCGCACCGATGGTGCCGCAGTAGACGCGCCGGACTAGCTCGATGATCTGTTTCAGCGGCATCCGGTCGGGGGCCGCCAGGGAGCCGGTGTTGAAGTGGGTGGTGGGATCGAGGCGGTCGAGTTGCAGGAAGGCCGGGTCGAGGTCGGGGACCGTGGGTTGGGGGCGCAGTTTGAGTGGATCGAGGTTGGCGTTCTGGTGACCGCGCATCCGGTAGCCGTTGATCAGCCTGAGCACCGCGGCCTGCTGTTCTGCCGCCAGTGGCGACAGGCAGTGTTGGGCTGAGCTGGTGTTGGCGCGCTCGCGAGCCAGTTTGCGAAAGGTCTCGCGGACTGGGGCGTGCGGAGTATCGACCTGTTCGCGTCTATTCAGCCGTGCGAACCGGTTTCGCCAGTCCTCTGGTACGCTCTCCGGGTCACGAAGATACTCTTCGTAGAGAGCCTCGATAAATGCTGCATTGGCACCGGAGTAAGCGGAATCGATTTGGAGTTGTGTGAACAAATGACAAATCTCGGCATGAAAAGGCTGGAAATGGGTATAATGCCGCGTTTTGCTGTCGCCTATTGGTTAGGATGTTAGCACAGGGATCGAACATGGTTTGGACGGGTCGGGCTGCTGAAAAAATAGGAACCGCTCCTGTAATGTATAGACGAGTTGCATGTGCTGCCAACGGTGGGGCAGGTGTCTGAGAAGAAGAAACCGGGCGTTGCGGATGCCTCCTGGGTGCGGCTTAATCCCGCTGCGCTGGAGGCCGATGTGGCGTTTTTTGAGGCTCGCCTCGAATTGGTGGGAGAGCCTAGTACCGCTTATGAAGTTGCCCAGCGCAAGGCCTATCTGGCGTTGTGTGATTCGCTGCAGGAGATGATTGACAGGTTGCGCGGAGACTCGGAGCGTGCTGGATAACCTCCTGTTTTTGCTAGCGCCTGCGCCCCGATTTCCAGATTCCCATACCGTACTGACGTGCCCGTGATTCAGCCTGCCGATAGCGCCGAGTGTGGGTTGGGTCGAGCGTCGAATCCGGCACAAATCTGGCGAGTCCCGCCTGGACCATTCGCAGATTAATCTCAGCTCCCCCATGAAACAGCGTTCCCAGCAGCGCGCCGTCTGGCATCAGCGATGAGTAGATGACCGTGACAAAACGCCCGGCGACCAGTGTCTGGAGCAGCTTGCGGGCGTTGTTGGCCGAGTGGGAGGTGGTTGGTGGTTCGATATGAGCCAGCAGGACGATGCGTTGCCGGCCATCCTGAGTCGAAAGGTGCAACTGGTTGCCGCTCTCGATAGCGATGACCTGGCCGGTGATGCTGGCAGATGTCTCTGCTGTGACCAGCCCGGGCAGCAGCAGGAGAAAGAGAAAAAAAAGACGCATGCCGCTTCAGTCTTGGATTGGCGCCCTCGAGAGGATTCGAACCTCTGACCTATCGCTTAGGAGGCGATTGCTCTATCCTGCTGAGCTACGAGGGCAGGCAACAATTATCAGAAGAAACAGTAGTTTATCGTGCGGTAGGTGATCGGGCAAGCTCGAAAAAAGAGATTCCGATGCGGCTAGTAAAAACAGATTTGACCTGGTCGAGTCAGATCAGTATGATGCCGGCTCTTCGCGCTCCCTGGGTGGGTTGTGAGACAAGGCCCAGGATTCGGGGTATAGCGCAGTCTGGTAGCGCGCCTGCTTTGGGAGCAGGATGTCGGGAGTTCGAATCTCTCTACCCCGACCAATTAACTCTGCGCCCGTAGCTCATCTGGATAGAGCATCGGCCTTCTAAGCCGAGGGTAGCAGGTTCGAGTCCTGCCGGGCGTGCCAGTTCGCTCCAGGCGACGACAGTTTTATGGTGGACGTAGCTCAGTTGGTAGAGCTCCGGATTGTGATTCCGGCGGTCGTGGGTTCGAGACCCATCGTCCACCCCAGGTGACAATACGGCTTCCAGTTACGCTGCGAACCGTTAAATATTTAGCTTATTGGGCCGTTAGCTCAGTTGGTAGAGCAGTGGACTCTTAATCCATTGGTCGAAGGTTCGAATCCTTCACGGCCCACCAAATAAAAGGCTTACATCATTTTTTGATGTAAGCCTTTTTGGTTTTATGAGATGGGTGGTCGAAGAATACGTTCCTGCGCTCCTCGTTACTGTGCGAGGATTGGCTGACAGTCGGGTGCGCTCATCTCGTTTATCGGTGAATGCATCGAGGACTTGTTCGGTGTTCGCCAATGTTGCGGTTGCGTAAATCTGGTGCGGCTTGGCAGCAACTTTTTTGCGCTGCTTCCAGTTGATGTAGCGCAAGGAGAGGTGCACCTGATGGGCGATACAGAGCTGAATTTGGGGTGTAGGTAAACGACTCAAGAGCTGAAGGATCATCCTTCACGGTTCTCCTACCCAAGGTCATATTTAGCCGCTCCTGGCTATAGGTCCAAAGCCTGCGAGTGGAAAACTCCTCAACCTCAGCGCCTTATTGTTTTACAAGCTGCTCTATTTAGTCGACATCCCATCGCCAATCTACCTTGGAGGGATTTCTAGCCACAATTCAACGACGCCAGGACGCGGTTTCTTCCCGTGGTAGGAGATGAACGATTCCGCCACGACATTGAGTACGTCGTGATCAGGATACCCTAAGCTCCGCAGGGCAGCGGTGGCCTCATCCGCGAGGCGCTCTGCGGTCTCCTTATCGTCGAGATGGAAATAACGGACCTCATGTTTTCTGGTTGCTCCGCCCTCGCGGTCCTCTCCAGGAACATAGTAGCCCTTTGCCTTTAGAGCAGCTGACAGGGCCTCAGCCTGTTCGCGACGTCCTCCAGCGAATTGGAAAAACACGGTTGTTTTGTTGCGTGCCTGTATGAGACGCTGCTCTGCCTTCGTGGCATCTGAAATTACAGTCAAAATGGCGGCGGTTCTTTGATTTGGTGTTTGTGCTAGTTCACTCTCGGAACCAAAGTCAGCGGCTGTGGTGATGGTGTTCAGTTGATTTACCTGTTCCGCCAGCACTTTCAGTTGGCTTGAAAGGGACTTTACGCTTGAGGCAAGCGGTTGTATTTCTTGCGAATACATGGCTATTAGATTCTGTGCGGTAACATTTAGTGCTTTTACCCTTTCAATAGTCTCATCTAGGTTTTCCGCCTGAGGTTGGAATTCATCTAGCTGTTTTTCCAGGCGTTGGATGACTTGGTTGGCACGCTTGGCCATGAATCGAGTCTCGGCCACGCGTTCTGTGATTTCGGCACGCTTGGCTTTTATTTCTTTGTCGATTGAGTCTGCGATCTCCGATTTAATCTCGGACTTGATGTCAGAGACAATATCCCAGCTTACGAATCCGAGCGCACCGATAACGGCCAACCCAACAGTTGCATAGAGCCGGAATAATGCGGGACGGACCCGTTCGGTTACCCTCTCGGCGAGTTGCCGTTCCAGAAGTTCGATCCGATCATCGTCTATATCTGCCATTATTGTCCCCGCTTGTCGCGATACTCATTTCTCATGGTTCACCTCTAATTCTCTAGAATTAATGAGGTGCCCACTATATCGGGCAAGTTCCAAGTCCGAGTGCATTGTGTTGTTAGGGAGCCGCTATCATCGGAATTTGGTTCCGAGTTGGTAGATACACTTACATCTCTTCCGCGACATCTACAAATGAATCAATCTGGCTGAGAGCATAGACTAGGAAGCCTCTGAACAAGTCAAGGACCTACATCTTGCTGCCAAAATACGAGTTCATGACTTGATTAGAGGCTCCTTAAGGGGCACAGCATCCTTAATAGAACGAATGCTGGCCGGACGCCTCTTCCAGGTATAAAAGCCGCCGAATGTTACCTGGAGTCAATGACACCATTGATTGGTGCCTTTTTACGGATAGGTGCAATCCGTCCTGTTGCCAGCTTACTGCTGACGCAGTCTTGCCAACTCTTCGCGCAATTCCAGTCGTTCTGCTTTGATGTGCTGGCGCAGGGCTTTTCTAGCCTTGCGTTCCGTTTGTTCGCAGGTGCGATAGGCGTGGCGATCTGCTGCCTGTTGAATGCATTGCTCGGCGCTCTCCAGGATCTTTATCCACTCCAGGTGGCTCTCTGATTCGGTCGCCTTGAATCGCTCAAACAGGTTCTTCCGCGCTTCAGGATCAAGCTGGTGGAGTGACGGGGCTGATGCCCCTGCTGCTGGTAGGATGCTGATCAAGCCTAACAGAGTGATGGTGAGGATTTTTCTGCACATGGATAACTCCTGTAACGGTTCACTCCAGATAACGCAGCATGTGCTGAAAGGTTGACAGGGTATTGAGGTTTTTTTCAGGGGGCATCCCATGTCAACCGTGGGATGAATGGCGCGTTATTAGAGGTAGAGAAGCCTTGGGATGGAGCACTAGCCGTTGCTCGCTCAGTTGGAGTATGGTGCTGGCACTATCCCCGCTGGTGAATGTGGGAAGAATGGATGTCGAGTGAGAAGAGGAGCCTAACGGTCCATGCGCGCCGAAATGGAGCGGTTTCTGGGGGGTGTCGAACGACGCGCCTACCGTATGAGTGAAATCGCCACAGGGAATCGTGAAGAGGCTCTGGACATCGTGCAGGATGCGATGCTGGCGTTGGTGCGGAAATATTCGGACCGGCCCGAGGCGCAGTGGGCGCCGTTTTTCCACCGCATCCTGCAGAATCAGATCCGCGACTGGCAGCGCCGTCGCAGTGTGCGCCAGAAGGTCTTTACCTGGCTGAAGATAGGCAACGAGGAGGATGGGGTGGGCGAGCCCCTGGAGAGTCTGCCTGACCCACGCAGTGAGCAGCCGGAGCGGGGGCTGCAGCGGGAGGCGTTGGCTGAGACTCTGGAGTTGGCGCTCAGACGACTGCCGTTGCGCCAGCAACAGGCCTTTATGCTACGCGCCTGGGAGGGGCTAGATACTGCCGCCACTGCCGACGCCATGGGCTGTTCCGCGGGCAGTGTTAAGACTCACTATTCGCGTGCGCTGGCGGCCTTGCGGGGTCGCCTGGAGGTGTATCGATGAACAAACAGAGTGATGAACAAGCGCTGATTCAGCTATTGCAGCGTCGTCTTGATGAAGGCGTGGAGCAGCTCGACAGCGACACCCGTGAGCGTTTGCGGCAGATGCGTCACACAGCCCTGGAGACACTGCCGCAACCCCGTGTCTGGTGGCAGAGCCCGCTGCTGGGTGGAGTCATGGCCACCGCCTCGGTCACGCTGCTGGTGCTCTACCTTTGGGTTGGTACACCGGTGGCTGTTGATGAGGGGTTGCTGCTGGATGACCTGGAGTTGCTCAGCAGTGAGGATCTGGAGCTCTCCAGTGAGCTGGAATTCTATCTCTGGCTGGAGAGTGAACGTGGCACGGGGTGAGTGGCAGCTTGAAATTGTCTGTGTGCTGGCGTGCTGGCTGATCGTCACACCGCTCAGAGCGGAGGAGATGCCGGCGCTAGAGTTGCTGGAGTTTCTCGGCAGCTATGACGATGAGGAGCGCAACATGATCGAAGATGAGCTTGAAGAGATGGCTCCGGTATCAGTGAGAGACGACCATGATTAATCGACGCACGATTCTGTCACTGCTGTTCTGTCTGAGTTGTGGTGCCGCTCCGCTGGCGGCGGCTCCTAGTTGGGATGCGCTGAGTGGTGAGCAACAAAAGGCGCTTGGCTCGTTGCAGTCCAAATGGGATGCTCTGCCAGAAAAGCGTCGGGAAAACCTGCTGCGTGGCATTGATCGCTGGCAGAAAATGACACCGGAACAGCGTAAGCGGGCCAAAAAACGTCTCAAGCGTTGGCAGAATCTCTCCCCAGAAAAACGTAAAAAGATCCGTCAGAAACTCAAGCGTTTCAGGGCACTGCCTGCGGAGAAGAAGAAGGCCCTGCGGAAGAGTTTCAGGCAGTTCCAGGCGCTGCCAGCGGACAAGCGCAAGAAGCTGCGTGAACGCTGGAACAAGCTCCCCCCGGAGCGCAAGAAGCGGTTGCAGGAGCGTGTGCAGCGGATGTCACCAGAGCAACGCAAAGCCTTCAAGCGGCGCATCAAGCGCAGCCTCGATTAAGGGGCCTCTGAATGAATTTGGACGAGCAGAATTGTGAGGCCAAATTCATTCAGAGGTTCCCTGGTAATCGTTGTGGCCCAGTGAATCCTGTTGAATCAGCCCCAGCAGTAGAAGGATGTGGTGGGGGTCACTCAGATCACCGATCAGGCGTTGGGTGGGAGCCGGCAGCTCTCTGATCAGCGTAGGGGTGGCGAACACTCCGTCGGCAACGGCCTTTTGTACGTCTTTGAGGATGTCAGTCACCTGCAGGTCAAACTGCACCAGTTCGGACTTCTCCAGTGCATGACTTAAGGCCCTGGCGAGTTTCTCGACCACCGGATCGCCATTGGCGACATAGAGTTTCAACAGATAATGCGTGCTCATGGGGGCTCCGGCTCAGTAGCTTTGGGCCTGTTCCAGTACACCCTGGACGATCAGGCGGATCTGCTCTCCACTGAGGGGCTTCTGCCCCAGCCCGAATTGCAGCCCCTCTTTGGCGGCGGCGGCGAGTTCCTGCAGAAATTCCGGCATGAAGGCGGTGACGATGTAGATAGGGATATCTGGCGCCATGCCCTGGCGGATTCGGCGCAGGGTCTCGACACCGTCCATGCCAGGCATCTTCAGGTCGAGAAAGATGAAGTCAGGCACCCGCTGTTTGACCTGGTCGATACCTGCGGCGCCGCCAGCGGCGCTGCTGACCTCATAGCCGGTCTCTTCCAGGGCCAGCTCGAAGGCTTCGCGCACTGCTGCATCATCGTCAATGATCAGGATCTGTTTGCTCACCGCTTCTCTCTTCCTGTTGGATTTGCCTCATAAGTATAGTTTTTTTGCCGCATCAATGGTTCCACTTTGGTAGGCAGATGTGGAAACAGGCGCCCCCGGTGGTGTTGTTTTCAGCCTGCAGGGTTCCACCAAAGCCTTCGATGATGCTGCGTGAGACCGACAGACCCAGGCCAGTGCCCTTGCCCACCGGCTTGGTGGTAACAAAGGGATCGAACAGCCGCTCTGCCACCTCCTCTGCGATGCCTGGCCCGCTGTCGGTGATTGCCAGGCAGACCTGCCTCTCCTCGACGCTGGACTCGACCCGAATCTCGCGTTTGTCACTCTCGCCAATGGCGTCGCGGGCATTGATCAGCAGGTTGAGTAGCACCTGCTGGATCGCGTTTTTACGGGCATCGACAGCAGGCAGGGCCTCAGGGAAATCGATCTTGATGGTGATCTGGTGATGGCGAAGGTCGGCGCTGATCAGGGCCAGGGTTTGTTGCAGGGTCTCGATCAGATTAACTGCCTGACTCCCTCAGTCGCTGGGGTGTGCGAAGATCAGCATGTTCTGCACGATAGTCTTGATACGGTGCAGTTCATCCTCCGCTTTGCCGAGGATCTCTGCTGATCTGGCGTGTTCGGTGTGCCTGCAGGCGTACTGCACATAGTTAACCAATGCCATCAAGGGGTTGTTGATCTCATGGGCGACGCCGGCGGCGAGGGTGCCGAGGGCGGAGAGCTTTTCGGTCTGCACTAGCGCCGACTGAGTGCGGTGGAGCTCCGTCAAGGCGCTGTTCAACTCATGGTTGCTCGCCTCGAGGGCCGCTTCAGTGTTGCGCAGTTCGGTGATCTCATACATCCAATGGACATAGAGCGGTTCACCTTGGGTGCTGCTGCCAGCAGACATGGAGTGGGAGAGGAAGGTGCGCCCATCTGCCAGGGTGAGTTCCTCCCGGTGCTGGTCGACTGTGCTCGGCTTGGGGTCTGAGCCACCGGCCGCACAGTCGGGCAGTGGGCCGTCGCCTTTTGGAAAGAGTTCCCAGTAGAGTTTGCCCAGCACCCGGTCGTGCTCTGCCTTAGCCTCCACCACATAGGCCCGATTGGCGCGCACCACCCGTCCCGCCTGGTCATGCAGAAACAGGGGTGAGCGAATGGTATCAAACACCCGGTGCCACTCGGCCCGTGCCCGTTCAGACTCCTGACGCCGCGCCTCTGTCTCTACCTGGGCGGCGGTGAGCGCCTTCAGATCGGTCACCATGGTGTCGAAACTGCGCGACATTTCGCCCACTTCATCCTGTGCATCGGTGGCCAGGCGATGTTCCAGATCGCCACTGCCGATGCGCTCGGCCCCGCGTGCTAGCTGCTGGATCGGTCCAGTGATGCTGTGTGCGAGACGCATCGCCGCAAACACCACTGCCAGCACCAGCGTGATCAGAATTGCGATGGTCCAGCGCTGCAGCTGCCGGATTGGGGCAAACGCCTCGCGGGCATCGATCTTCGCCACCAGTCCCCAGTTCGGATAGGGAAGGTAGCGCCAGACTGCGAGGATCGGCTCGTCGCGATAGTCGACCGAAAGCGCAGCACCCCGTTCTCCCTGAACCGCCTTCTGGATCGGCATGCCTGCCTTTGAGTCAAAAGCGATCTGCATCTTAAACGCAGCGTCCGGGGCGAACTTGAGCGGTGCCAGGATGGTTGCTGCATCCGTGCTGCGTTGCGCGAGCACAATTTCGCCGCTCTCACCCAGCCCGCGAGTGTCACGGCTGAATGTGTAGATCGAATCCGCATTGATCTGGATGGCGACCACGCCGATAAACCGGTGGACGTCGTAGACTGGAGCGGCGATGAACGAGGCCGGGCGGTTGGAGGGGGCATAGTATTTGAAGTCGGAGAAGGCCACGTCGAGCAGGGTGAAGGCGCGCTTGAAGGCTGCGGCCAGTTCGCTTTCCCGGTAGGGGCCGTTGAGTAGATTGGTGCCCAGAGTATCCTCGCCAGCCAGGGTCAGGATGATGTCGCCATCGGCGGCGATGAGGAACAGAGCGTCGTCGCCTGAGTTCTCTTTGAGGGTGTACAGATAGGGCTGGATCCGTGCTGTGGCCTGCTGGTAGTCAGGCGAGCCGATGCCGGAATCGTGAAAGATCGGTTCCAGCCGGGCGATCGACTCGGCCACCAGGGGACTGCTGGCGAGGATTGAGATGTCCTGCTTGCGTTCCAGGAAGAAGCGGTTGATGAGGGCGGCCCTGGCTTCGGCGGCGGCAGTGAGATCGTCGAAGGTCTGGCGGTAAAGTGTCTCTCGGGCAGTGGTGAAACCGAGCACAGTGATCAGCAGCAGTGGCAATAGCGCCACCGCCAGCACTGTCGTGAGGAGACGGGGGTAGAGACCCCGGGACAGCGGCCAGCGGCGCTTCATGGGGTGGTCGCCTTGGGGGCCTGCCAGTTGCCCTGCCAGCGCCGCTGCAACTGATCCAGAAAGCGGTTCCACTCGGCGCGGTTGCGCGACAGCGGATAGGGGTTGGGTTGACTGGGGCGGCCGGCGCTCCAGACGATATCGAAATCACCCTCGCTGTTGATTCGGCCGATGCGCGGCGTCTTCCAGAGGTGGCGGCTGATCGGATCGACATAGACCATGCCGCTGGGGGCGTCGAATGCCTGGTTGAGGATCATTGAGCGCACCACCTCTACATTGGCGGTACGCGCCTCCCTGACCGCCGCGGCCCATAGCTGCACCGCCAGATAGCCGGCTTCCATCGGATCGGTGATGCGCCGCCCGGCGCCATAGCGTTTGCGGAAGCGCTCGATGAAGGCCTGATTCGCCCCGTTTTCGATGCTCTCAAAGTAGTTCCAGGCGGCGTAGTCGCCGGCCACCTGCGGCAGGCCGATGAACTCCAGCATATTCTCGTCGATGCTGAAGGAGAGGGTGGGGATCTGTTCGGTGCTGATGCCAGCGCGGCGCAGGGCGCGGAAGAAGCTGATATTGCTGTCGCCGGTGATGGTGTTGAGGATCACATTCGGGCGGATCTTGCTGATTTCCTCCACCAGTTTGTCGACTTGGTGCCCTCCCAGTGGCAGATAGTGTTCGCCGACGATCTCGCCACCAAGCGCGCTGCTCAGGTCGCGGATGATGGCGTTGGCGGTGTGGGGAAAGATAGAGTCCGACCCCACCAGGAAGAGCCGCTGGCCGAGGTTGTCGAGCGCCCATTTGACCGCCGGGATGATCTGCTGGTTGGGTGCCGCACCCAGGTAGATGATGTTGGGCGATTGCTCCAGCCCCTCATACTGTACCGGGTAGAAGAGCAGATGGTTGTGGCGTTCCACCACCGCCTTGACCCGTTTTCGGCAGCCGGAGTTCCAGCAGCCAAACAGGGCGGCGACCTGCTCCTGGGTGATCAACCGCTCCGCCTCGCGGGCGAAGGTAGGCCAGTCAGAGCGGCCATCCGCCTCGATCGCCGCCAGCGGTCGGCCGAGCAGACCGCCAGCGGCGTTGATCTCTTCCACCGCCAGTTTCATTGCATCTGCCACCGGACGTTCGCTGAGAGTCATGGTGCCGGTGAAGGAGTGCAGGATGCCAATGCGGATCGGCTCCTGAAACGGGCGCTGGTTAGTGTAGAGATACCAGAGCCCGAGTGCTGTCGCGCTCGACAGCAGCAGGCTGAGCAGGGTGGCGTAGCGTTTCATAGAAACTGCTTAGCAAACTGCTCTGTTGGAACGGGTCGGCCCAGCAGGTAGCCCTGGCCGTAGGGACAGTTGTGCTGGAGCAGAAACAGCCGTTGCTGTTCGGTTTCTATCCCCTCGGCGATGACCCGCAATCCCAGACTCTGGCCGATGCCGATTACCGCTGAGGCAATCGCGGCGTTACCCGGGTCGCTGGGGATGTCGCGGATAAACGACTGGTCGATCTTAAGCCGCTCCACCGGCAGGCGTTTGAGGTAGGCCAGCGAGGAGTAGCCGGTGCCGAAGTCGTCGATGGAGAAGGTGATGCCCAGCGCACGCAGGGCGTTGATCTGTTCCAGGATTGCTTCCGATGCATCGATGAACAGGCTCTCGGTGATCTCCAGCTCTAGGTTTTCTGGTGGCAGGCCGGTCTGCTGCAGACATTGTTTGACCTGGAGCTGGAGGTTGCCGCGGGTGATCTGGATCGCCGAGAGGTTGATCGCGATGCGTTCAAAGCGGGCGCCGGCCTTGAGCCAGCGGGCTGCCTGATGGCAGGCCTGCTGCATCACCTGAGCGCCGATCTCGCCGATTAGGCCGCTCTGCTCGGCGATTGTGATGAACTCTCCTGGCCCGACTAGTCGGCTATCGGTCTGCTGCCAGCGCACCAGTGCCTCCATGCCGCTGAGGGCGCCGCTCAGCAGATCGAACTGGGGTTGGTAGTGGACCACAAACTGCTTCCGGGCAATCGCATGGCGCAGTTGCGAGGCGGTGTCGAGGTGGCGTTGGGCGTTGGTGGTGAGTGCGGTCTCGTAGAACTGGTAGGCGTTGCGGCCGCTCTCCTTTGCGCGGTACATGGCGCTGTCGGCGTGCTGGATCAGATCAGCGGCAGTGGCGCCGTCTCCGGGAAACAGGCTGATGCCAATACTGGCTGTGATAAACAGCTCACGTCCCTCCACCGGGAACGCCTCGCGGAACTGCGCCAGCAGCTTCTCTGCGATGATCGCCACATCCGCCTGCTGGTCGAGGCGTTCGATTACCACCAGGAACTCGTCACCTCCGAGCCGTGCCACCATGTCGGGGCCGCGTAGTGCCCGCCGCAGGCGATCTGCCACCTTCTGCAGCACCCGGTCGCCGACGCGGTGGCCGAGGCTGTCGTTGATGGTCTTGAAGCCGTCTAGGTCGAGGAACATCACCGCGCTGCGCTTATCCTCCCGCCGCGACCCGCCGATGGCGTGTTCCAGCATTTCGTCGATCAGCAGCCGGTTGGGCAGGCCGGTGAGGGGGTCGTGTTGCGCCAGGTGTTCGAGTTTCTGCTGTGCCTGCTTGACGGTGGTGATATCGGAGAAGACCGAGACATAGTGGGTCAGCTCGCCGTTGGGGTCGCGGACTTCGGAGATGGTGAGCCACTCGGGGAAGGATTCGCCATTCATGCGGCGGTTCCAGATCTCGCCCTGCCAGCGGCCGCTGTTGTGCAGCGCGGAACGGATCTGCTGAAAGAACTCATCGTCGTGCAGCCCGGAAGAGAGGATCGATGGCTTCTGACCCACCATCTCCTCGAAGCTGTAGCCGGTGATCTCGGTGAAGGCGCGGTTGACCGCCACGATGCGGTCCTGCGGGTCGCAGATCATTACTCCTTCGGCGGTGCTCTCGAACACTGCGGCGGCCTGGCGCAGCTTCTCGTCGGTGGCCTTGCGCTCGGTGATGTCGCGAGCGGTGGCGATGATGTAGCGGCTTTGATCCAGGTCCACCTGGGTGGCGTAGACTTCGACATCGAGCAGGTTGCCGTCGTGGCAGCGCAGGCGGTCGAGGAAGTAGAGCGAGCCTGCATGGGTGATCTGCTCGCGGAACTGGTCCCAGTCACTGATATAGGTGGAGATCTGCGGCAGCCGCAGCGTGAGTATCTGTTCATTACTGTGACCGGTGTAGTGGCAGGTACGCACGTTAACGTCGATCAGCCGGCCATCTTCATAGGCGAGGACCAGGATCGCCTCCATGCTCTGGTCGAGCAGGTCGCGGAACAGCTGCAGGCGTACTGCCGACTCCTTCTCGGCGGTGATGTCGAATAGCAGACCGCCTAGGCAGCCATTTCCATCCTGACCCTGGATCGGAAACTTGCAAACCCGCCAGGCGTGGGGCTGGTGGTCAGCGCCAATGCCGAGCTGTTCGGTTCTGAGTGGTTCGCTCTGTTGCAGCGCCTGGCGGTCGGTGCGTTCGAATTCGATGGCGGTGGGCAGGGGGTAGAGGTCGCGGTCGGTCATGCCCAGCAGCTGCTCCAGCGGCAGCTCGAACTGCGCCTGCCAGGCGCGGTTGCCATAGAGATAGCGTCCCTGCGCATCACGAATGAAGGCCTGCGCTGGGATCAGGTCCATGAAGTGCTGGAAGCGTTGCTGGCTCTCCTGCAGGGCCTGCAGTATCGCGTGCTGCTTGGTGATGTCGGTGAAGATGCAGTAGCTCTGCAGCTGCCCCTGTGGGGTGCTGGCGATGCGCCCCTCGAAGGTGACCAGTCGTTCACTACCGTCCTTGTGACGCATGCGGAGCTCTGTCTGGTGGGTCTGACCGTTCTGCTTGAATTTGGCGAAGTGGGTTCTGAACAGTGCGCTGTCGTCAGCGTGCAGAAAATCACCGAACCAGCGCCCGACCACCTCATCTCGCTGATAACCCAGTGTGTTGAGCCAGGCCTGGTTGACCGCCAGGACGTTCCCCTTGCCATCCAGTAACTGATAGGGCAGCGGGGCCTGTTCGAACAGCCGTTGAAAATCGAGAAAAGGGGCGTCGTGGCTCGAGGTACACTCTTGTGTGGGTGGTGTCATCGCATCGGCTCGGGGCTTCTGTTCCTATTTCAGCGGTTGCGCTGGATAGTTGAATCTGGATTCAGAAGTGGGTGAGAGTGCTGTTTGGTCCGCTATTGTCCCGAGTGTAGTTGATGTCTTCTCGGACAGGTGGCGCTGATGTCGATTCAAGGCCACTGAAAATCGGTTATACTGCGCCGTTTTTCGGGAGATCCCCGTAGTTTTCACCATTGGGAGATGCAACGCGATGTCCAAAGACGGCGTGAAGAAAGTTGTACTGGCCTATTCGGGCGGTCTGGATACCTCCATCATCGTTAAATGGCTGCAGGATGAGTACCAGTGCGAGGTGGTAACCTTCACTGCCGATATCGGCCAGGGCGAGGAGGTCGAGCCGGCCCGCGCCAAGGCGGAGGCCGCCGGTATCAAGGAGATCTACATCGAGGATCTGCGCGAGGAGTTCGTGCGCGACTTTGTCTTTCCGATGTTCCGTGCCAACGCCATCTACGAGGGTGAGTACCTGCTCGGCACCTCCATCGCCCGCCCGCTGATCGCCAAGCGGCTGGTAGAGATCGCCAGGGAGACCGGCGCCGATGCCATCTCCCACGGCGCCACCGGCAAGGGCAACGACCAGGTCCGCTTTGAGCTGGGCGCCTACGCGCTGATGCCCGACGTCAAGGTCATCGCCCCCTGGCGTGAGTGGGATCTGCTCTCCCGCGAGAAGCTGATGAGATACGCCGAGGAGCATGGCATTTCGGTGGAGCAGAAGCGGGAGGGTAAGAAGTCCCCCTACTCGATGGATGCCAACCTGCTGCACATCTCCTACGAAGGTTACGACCTGGAGGATCCCTGGACCGAGCCCGGCGAGGATATGTGGCGCTGGTCGGTCTCTCCCGAGCAAGCGCCGGATGATCCGACCTACATCGAGCTGACCTTCGAGCAGGGCGATGTGGTTGCCATCAACGGTGAGGCGATGAGCCCGGCAACGGTGCTCGAGAGCCTCAACAAGCTGGGCGGTGCCAATGGCATCGGCCGTGCCGACATCGTTGAGAACCGCTATGTTGGCATGAAGTCCCGCGGTTGCTACGAGACTCCCGGTGGCACCATCCTGCTGAAGGCCCATCGGGCGATGGAGTCCCTCACCCTGGATCGCGAGGCGGCCCACATGAAGGACGAGCTGATGCCGCGCTACGCCAAGCTGATCTACAACGGCTACTGGTTCGCTCCCGAGCGCGAGATGCTGCAGGCGGCCATCGATAACACCCAGCAGGTGGTCAACGGTGTGGTGCGTCTCAAGCTCTACAAGGGCAACGTCTACGTTGCCGGTCGGAAGTCGGACACCAACAGCCTGTTTGATGAGTCGATTGCCACCTTCGAAGATGATGCTGGTGCCTACGATCAGAAGGATGCCGAGGGCTTCATCAAACTCAACGCCCTGCGGCTGCGGGTGGCGGCGTCAAAAAAAGCCTAGGGAAGCCCTGAGCAACCCTAGTCCTTCTCCCCAGCTTGATGGTAGAGGCCCGGCCGTTTGGCGGTTCGGGCCTTTTTTTGCGTAGTGATTGGTGTCTGCGGCTGCAAGCTTAAGGGTTCGCTATCGTCGCTAAAGCTTTTGAGTTGCATGTTTGCAATCCGGAAGACTGCATTTGTGCAGGGGAAAAGCTGTCCGGATACGCATAAAACAAAAAATTATCGTGAGCATGTGGCAAAACGCCACAAGCTACTATTGGAAATACGCCCGGCACTTGGTTATGAGGTGGGCATCCACAATTTCAAAAACTATGTGTTGCGTGGCAGTGACAAATATTTTGAACGCATCAGGAAGGGTCTGCAGCGTATCCCCTAGGCGGCTGAGGAGTAATCGCTGATGTCTCTGCGCAAGAGCAGGCGGCCTTGGCGAGGTGATCAAAGTAATCAATGGTATCACTGAGCAGGCCAATCTGCAGGCCTTGAATGCCGCTATTGAGGCGGCCAGCTCTTCGGTGCAGGCAGCGGCTTGGGGCAAGGAGTTTATGTTGCTGGCCACGCCGTTAGAGGGCCTGGTTTCACAGTTTCTGCTAGCCGGTAAGGCGAAGACTGTGGCAGCGACGCCTGAGCGTGATGAGGTGGAACTATCATTGAGTGCAAACGGTAATCCATTTTTTCTTGCGTCTATCGAAATTCCAGATTGTGTTTAACCGGCCGATAGGGTCGGGTAGATGGGGTGATCTGGTGTAGTGCCGTCCGCCCAAGTCCAATAAACACTCTTGGGTTCTTCTTCCGAAAAGTTATGTTATGGAAAACCAATTTAAAATCGATTGTTATGCGGACCGGCTGAATATCCTCTATGCCAATCTCAACCAGAGTATTCTGGTTACCCTGATGGTGATTTTGGTATTGGCGTCCATCCAATATGACGTAGTAGCACACTCGATCCTCACCAGCTGGATTCTTGTGCAGCTTCTGGTGCTGATCGGGCGTTTCTGGTTGGGGCTGAGGTTTGCCAAAAAAGCCCCGATGAATAGTGATCTGCGCAAGTGGGGGCGCAGATTTTTTATTGGTGCTGTATCCACAGGACTGGTCTGGGGCGCTGCCGGACTAGTCTTTTTTCCCAGTGACTCCATTGCGCTGCAGGTGTTTACCGTGTTGGTGTTGGCCGGCCTCGCTGCCGGTGCGTTGACGGTCCTCGCGGCTGATTTTTCCTCTTATGCTGCGTATGCCTGCACCACTCTGTTACCGGTGACAGTCAACTCTGCTATCTATGCTGATCGACTGCATATTAATCGTTCCGAAAGTATTGGCAGTCTATTTTTGAACTTGCCAAAATATACTTTGTATCTGACATGCGGAAGAAACTCTTAATCAGCGAAGTGCGC
>NZ_KQ557134.1:0-66380 GCF_001443665.1 endosymbiont of Ridgeia piscesae
CGCCTCCACTACATCTTTCCTTTTCTGATCACGCTGTTCTTTTATCGTAGCCATGGAAAGCAGTATACACTGCCAATACTTTCGGAACGATTAATACATCTCACCGCTCGATCTCAATGTGGAGGGGGGGCAGATCGAGTATCCGCTCAAACCGATGATGCGTTTTGCCACCCCGATCTTCGACCGTAACGGTGTCAAGCGCGGCATCATCCTGCTCAACTACCTGGGCGAGCGGCTGATCCAGAATTTCACCCACGCGGCGGCCAACATCGCCGACCACACCGAGCTGGTCAACCAGGAAGGCTACTGGCTCAGCAGCCCCAACCCGGAGGACGCCTGGGGTTTCATGCTGGGCCGCAACACCACCTTTGGCAAGCGCTACCCTGCCGCCTGGCGAATCATCTCCAGCCAGCAGCAGGGGCAGTTCGCCAACCCAGAGGGGCTCTTCACCTTTCATACCGTGCACCCGACCAACAGCGCCGCCAGCAGTGATCTGCCACTGCTTGATCAGCCGCCGAAGCTCCAATCTACCAGTAGCCGGATCTGGAAGATCATCTCCCGCATCCCCCCCAGCGATATCTACTCCAGCCTGCCGGGCTTTTTAAGACAGCACCTGGCGCTCTATCTGGCGATGTTCCTGCTGATCAGTTTCGGTTCGGCGCTGCTCGCCTACTCCCATCTGAGGCACCGGCGCGCTGAGGCGCAGAGCGAATATGAGAAGCGCTTTCGCCACACCCTGGAGAATATCGAACTGGCCGCCGTCACCCTCGATCGGCAGGGGCACATCCGTTTCTGCAACAAGCACTTTCTGGGACTGACTGGCTGGAACCAGAATGAACTGGTCGGCAGCAGCTGGATCGAACGGTTTGTGCCGAAAGACGCCACCGATCAGATCAACGATGTACTCTCAGCGATGGCCGACCCGCAGGAGTTTCCCACCCTGACCGAGACCCAGGTCAAGACCCGCAACGGCACGCTGCGGCTGATCGCCTGGAACAACACCCTCTCCTACGATACCGAGGGGGAGGTGATTGGGGTCACCGGCATCGGCGAAGATATCACCAAAAAGCGTCACGCCGAAGAGGAGCTACACAAACTCTTCCAGGCGGTCGAACAGAGTCCCAGCATCGTCATGATCACCAACCTCAGCGGCGAGATCGAATACGTCAACCCCAAGTTTACCGAGGTCACCGGCTATAGCGCGGCTGAGGTACTGGGTAAAAATCCCAGCGTACTCAAGTCGGGTGAGACCTCCTCCGACGAATATCACTCCCTGTGGGATGCGATCAGTGACGGCGGTGAGTGGCGTGGTGAGTTCCACAACCGGCGCAAAAACGGCGAACTTTACTGGGAGTCGGCTGCGATCAGCGCAATCCACAACGCCGCGGGCGAAATCACCCACTATCTGGCGGTGAAGGAGGACATCACCGAGCGCAAGCGTCTCGAGGCCGAGGTGGCGGAACGCAATCGGGAGCTGGCCCACGCCCAGACTCTGGCGGCGATGGGCCGGATGGCCAGCATGATCGCCCATGATCTGCGCAATCCGCTCTCATCGGTGAAGATGACCCTGCAGATCCTCGGCAAGCAATCGGGCGACAGGAGAGCGAGTTGCGGCAGATCGCCCTCGACCAGATCCGCTACATGGAGGAGATCCTCTCCGACATGCTGACCTACTCCCGTCCCGACGCCATCAAACCCCAGTGGCTGAGCGTGGAGAAGATCATCGACACCGCCATCGGTCTGGCGCAGAAGAAGATCGACACCTTCAAGGTCGACCTGCACACCTTTTATCAGCCGGGCATGCCCACCGTTTATGCCGATCCCAACAAGCTGCGCCAGGTCTTCTCCAACCTAATCGTCAACGCCGCCCAAGCCACCTCCTGTGCAGAAAAACCCCAGATCATCATCGAGGTGATGATCGAACTCGGTCCACGTGGTACCGGCCTGCGCATCGATATCTGTGACAACGGCTGCGGCATCGACCCGAAGATTGCAGCTAAGCTGTTCGATCCCTTCTATACCTCCCGCGCCCAGGGGACCGGTCTTGGCCTGGCGATCGTCAAACGCATTATCGAACAACATAAAGGCAGCATCATGCTGCACAATAATGAACCGCAGGGCGCCTGTGCATCAATTGTCCTGCCCACTTCGTTTCAATCACCGGAGCACTCCGGAGATTCTCAGCTTGAGGAAGAGGAGAGATGAGCAAAATTCTCATTGTGGATGACGACGTCGCCAGTTGCCGTACCCTGCAACTGCACCTGCAGACCCAGGGACACCAGGTCGGGATCGCGCACAGCGTCGACGAGGGGCTGACACAGGCGCTGCACAAGGCACCTGAACTGGTGATCCTCGATATCCGCATGCCCGGCAAGTCAGGGCTCGCAGGGCTGCCCGAATTCCGACAGGCTCTGCCGACCACCCGCATCATCATGATCACCGCCTTCCACGATATGGAAAGCACCATCGAGGCGATGCAGAAGGGCGCCGACGACTACATCCACAAACCGATCGATATCGATGAGCTGGAGGCGTCGATTGACAAGCTCAACAGCGATAACAACGACGATCTGGTCAATACCGAAAAAAGTATCCAGTCGGGCGGCCACCCGCTCACCATGGTCGGCCGCAGCCGAGCCATGAAAGAGGTCTTCAAGACCATCGGGCTGGTGGCGAAGAGCCCAGCCACAGTGCTGATCACCGGCGCCTCTGGTACCGGCAAGGAGCTGGTGGCTCGCGCCATCCACCGCGCCAGCGCCTCGCCGGACGGCCCGCTTGTCGCCGTCAACTGTGCCGCACTGGTGGAGACCCTGCTCGAATCGGAGATGTTCGGTCATGAAAAGGGCGCCTTCACCGGCGCAGTCTCCCGCCAGGAGGGTAAGTTTGCACTGGCCCGCGGCGGCACCATCTTTCTCGACGAGGTCGGCGAGCTCTCCCCCTCGATGCAGGCCAAGCTGTTGCGGGTACTACAGTACAAGGAGTTCACCCCACTCGGCGCCAAGCAGCCCCAGACCACCGATGCACGGGTGATCACCGCCACCAATCTCGATCTCTCTGAGCAGGTGCAGCGCGGCAACTTCCGGGAGGATCTCTTCTACCGGCTGCAGGTGATCAACATCCATCTGCCGCCACTGCGCGAGCGCAAGGAGGATCTGATGGACCTGATCCAGACCCTGCTGGCGCGCATCAACAAAGAGTTGCGGCGCAACGTCTCGCACATCACCAAAGAGGTGCTCGACTGCCTGCAGGCCTACCATTGGCCCGGCAATGTGCGTGAATTGGAGAATCTGTTGATGAAGTGCGTGGCGCTCTCCCCCGGCGACAAACTCACCCGCGACCTGCTGCCCGACTACATCTGCCAACAGGCGGAGCTGAACCCGCCCCTACCACAGGCCAGCGGCAAACCGCTGGAGCGGTGGAGTCTGGAGGAGATGGAGAAGGCCCATATCCAGCGGGTGCTCGACGCCAACAACTGGCACAAGGGGCGGGCCTGCGAGATCCTCGGCATCTCCCGCCCGCGCCTGCGGCGCATGATCAACCAGTTTGAGCTGAGTTCGCCGAACGGTACCCCTTTGGAGGAGGATGAGGAGTTACGGGAGGGCAGCCGGGCTTGAAGTAATCAGCCCAGACGCCTCACTTCTCACTGCCAAGGCGCTGACTCAGCTCGTCGCTCTCTTTCTGCTCACTACGCGCCTCGTTCTTGCTCTCAGCAATCTGATAGCGGTCGATCGCCTTATTCAACGCCTGAGTGCGGCTGTGTTTCTCTCTCCAGTGGCTCTTTTTCGCTGTGTGCTCAGACTGACTGGCGGCAACCACCGACTCCTGCCGGCGGATCGCCTCATCCAGCTTGGCGATAAACGCGCGATACTCCTGCATCTGCGCAGCCGCAATACCGTTGCGTGCGGCCTGCTCAAAGCGCTGCAGGTAGTCCTGGTGGTAGTGGCGTAGCTGCTCCAGCTTGTTCTGCTGCTCCTGCAAGACCTTACGCGAGATACCAAGATTACGGGCCGCCACCTGCTCACGGGAGTGGGCCACTCGCTGTACCGGTTTGAGTCGCTTTGATGGAGACATGACATCCTACCTCACTACTTAAGGGGTCTCTGACCCTGGTTGCTGCTGCTCCAGCCCCGCGATCAGATCATTGTTCCCATCCTGCTCTGGAGGAAACAGCGCCGCCAAACCCTCCAGGCTCTCTTCCAGGTTGACTGGGGTGTACATATCCTGACGCAGAAAATCGTTGAGTGCGGGCATCGCCGCGATTGCCATGTCGATCTGCTCATTGCTACCCGCCTCGTAGGCACCGACACTGACCAGATCACGATTCTGCTGATAGAGGGAGTAGAGATGCTTGAATGATCTCGCCGCACCCTGATGACCATAACTGGTGATGTCGTTCATCGCCCGGCTGATTGAGGCCTCGATATCGATGGCCGGATAGTGCCCCGCATCCGCCAGGCGGCGTGACAGTACGATGTGTCCATCAAGGATCGCCCGCGCCGCGTCGGCAATCGGGTCGTTCTGGTCATCCCCCTCCGCCAGCACGGTGTAGAAGGCGGTGATCGAACCACTGCCGGTATCGCCGTTGCCGGCGCGCTCCACCAGTTGCGGCAGCTTGGCGAAGACCGAAGGCGGGTAGCCCTTGGTTGCCGGGGGTTCGTGGATCGCCAGGGCGATCTCCCGCTGCGCCTGGGCAAAGCGGGTCAGTGAATCCATCAACAGCAGCACATGTTTGCCCTGCTCGCGGAAGTACTCAGCGATGCTGGTGGCGAGCATCGCGCCATGCAGACGCCGCAGCGGCGGATTATCCGCCGGCACCGCCACTACCACTGCACGCTTCATCCCCTCCTCACCGAGGATGTTCTCGACAAACTCCTTCACCTCGCGGCCACGCTCGCCGATCAGACCGACCACGGTGACATCGGCGTTGGTGTAGCGGGTCATCATGCCGAGCAGCACGCTCTTGCCAACGCCGGAACCGGCAAACAATCCGAGGCGCTGACCGCGGCCAACGCTGAGCAGGGCGTTGATCGCCCGCACCCCCACGTCGAGGGGCTCGCGGATCGGCGTCCTGGCCAGCGGGTTGAAGGTCTCGCCGGTGAGCGGACGACGTTCATCGCTGCGCAGCGGCCCCTTGCCATCTAGTGGCTTGCCGGCGCCGTCGATGACCCGCCCCAGCAGATGATCGCCCACCACCGCCTCACAGACCCGCCCGGTGGGGATTACCCGGGCGTCCTGCTCCAGTCCACGGATATCGCCGGTGGGCATCAGATAGAGACTCTCCTCGCCGAACCCCACCACCTCCGCCTCGATGTGTACACCACTGGCGCTGACCACCTCGCACTGGCCACCGATCGCGGCGCGGCAACCCACTGCCTCCAGGGTCAACCCCACCATGCGGGTGAGCCGCCCCTCCACCACCAGACCACGACTGTCGCCCAGACGCTTTTCATACTCTTTCAGGCGTTGCAACCAGATATGGGAGCGATTTTCAGCTGGGCTCTGCTGGCTCATCGGCTATCTCTCCGACTCATCCAACGAGCGGCTGCCAGCCAACAGCGGCGCAATCAGATTGGCGAGACGCGACTCCAGAGTAGCATCCACCTGGGAGGTGTCGGTGATCACCCGGCAGCCACCGCGATTGATCACCGGATCCTCGATGATATCCCAGCCCAGATCGGCCTCACCCAGAGCGTAGATCTCACGGATCAGTTCGGCATCCTCCGGGTGCAGCAGCAGCCTGACGTTGCGCGAGGAGACTGGCAGGATCGCCAGCGCTTCACGCACCACACCGACGATCTGATTCGGATCGGCACGCACCTCGCGCCGCACCAGCTGGCGCACCATCGCGATCACCAGGGTCACCAGCTCCTCCTCCACCGCTCTATCAAGTTCCCGCAACGGCTCGTCGAGCAGGCTGAGCTGCCGTTCCAGGCGCGCAATATGCTGCTTGATCTGCTCGCGCTCCTGCTGCAGCGCCTCCTTGTGGCCGAACTCAAAGCCATCTTCCTTGCCCTTCTCGAAACCCTCTTCATACGCTTGCTGACGAACCGCCTCCAGCTCCTCAGCAGTGGGCGGAGCCGGCAGTTCTGCATCCTCCATCTCGACCTCATCCGCCGGGCGCTCTGGCTTGCATTCTCCCTCCATTTCGGGAGGCAGCCAGGGCCGGATCTCATCCGTCTGCTGTTCCGGCCGCAGTTTAGACGAACTCATCACCGCCACCTCCCAGCATGATCTCACCGGCGTCGGAGAGTCGGCGTGCCACCTGCAGGATCTCCTTCTGCGCCGCCTCTACGTCACTCAGTTTGGTCGGCGCTGCCGCCTCCAGATCGTCCGCCAACATCTCTGCGGCGCGCTTCGACATATTCTTGAATATCTTCTCCTTGAGCCCCTCATCCGCTGCGCGCAGCGCCAGCAGCAGCTGTTCGGAGGCGACCTCTCGCAACAGTGTCTGGATGCCACGATCATCCACATCGATCAGGTTGTCGAAGACGAACATATTGTCCTGCAGCTCCTGCCCCAGATCCGCATCAGCCTCCATGATCTCGTCCATTACCTGGCTCTCGACTGCACCATCGAGCAGGTTGAGAATGCTGGAGGCGGTATCTATCCCGCCCAGGCTGGAGGATTTGACGTTGGTGGCGCCAGAGAACTGCTTCTCCAGGATCTCATCCAGCTCCTGCAAAGCCTTGGGCTGGATACCGTCGAGGGTGGCGATGCGCATTACAATGTCGGTGCGGATCCGCTCGCTGAATTCCGACAACACTTCGGCGGCCTGGTCGGACTCGAGAAACGAGAGCACGATGGCGATGATCTGTGGATGTTCCAGACGGATCAGCTCGGCGATGGAGCGCGAATCCATCCACTTAAGCTGCTCCAAACCCTTGCTGTTGCGCCCCAGCAGAATGCGGTCGATCACGCCCCCCGTCTTGTCGGCCCCCAGCGCGTTGGTCAGCATGTTGCGGATATACTCGTCGGAGCCAAGCCCAAGTGCGGTCTGCTTCTCCAGGTTGGCGACGAAGTGGCGCATCACCATCTCCATCTGATCGGTGGTGACGTTGGTTAGTCCGGCCATCGCCATGCCGACATCCTGCACCTCTTTCGGGCCCATGTGCTTGAGCAGTTCAGCAGCATCATTTTCGCCCAAGGCAAGCAGCAGGATCGCCGCCCGGTTCAGGCCGCTTATATTTTCAACTTCGGCCACCTCCGCCTCGGTGACCATGGCCTTCTTGTTATCGGGCATCGTCGGCTATCCACTGTTTGACCACCTGGGCGACCCGTTTTGGATCCTCTGCGATCATCTGGCGGGCGGCTTCAAGGGTCTTCTCATAGCTACCGGGGCCGGGCAGCTTGACCGCCTCCCCCCCCTCCAGCTCGCCAGCGAGCCCACCTTCACCCGCAAGCTCGCCTTCAAGCCCTTCGCCCGCAATACCTTCGGCGCCGATCACGCCGCCAGCAGCAACCCCTTCGCCCTCCTCATCCCCACCCTCACCAGGTTGGGCGGTAAGGCGCGTCATGGTCGGCTTGAGCACGCCGAAGATCAGCAGCAGCACCAGCAACAGCCCACTGGCCTGACGCACTGCATCCCAAAACCAGGGCTGCTCCCAGATCGGCAGTTCGGGCAGCGGCTCAGGCGGTACTGGGACAAAGAAAGTCTCACTAATCACCCGCACGCTGTCACCGCGGCGCGGGTTAAAACCGATCGCCTCCTTGACCAGATTAGTGATGCTGGAGATCTCCTCCGGGGTGCGCGGGATCGTCTCGATCTGCTCCTCACCCGCCTCGTTGATGCTCAGCCGCACCCGATCGTTGAGCACCAGCGCCACCGACAAGCGCCGTAGCGAACCTGTCGGCAGGCGCGTGTGGCTGATAGTCTTATCGAGCTCAAAATTGCGCGTCGCCTGCTTGCTGGTGTTGATCGGCGTGCCCTCTCCCTCGCCGCCTGCGCCGGATGCCTGCTCCGGAGAAGATCCGGCCGCCGGCGGCTGGTTGGTGAGTGCCCCCGGCACCCCCTGCTCGGCACGCAACCGGCTCACTTGTTCGTTGACCCGCTCAGAGCGCAGCGCCGCCATATCGGGATTGAAGCTCTCCTGGGTCTGCTCCACTTGGCTAAAATCGAGTTCGGCGGTAACCTCGGCGCGTAGGTTGTCCTTGCCCACCAGCGGCGCAACGATATCCTCGATGCGCTGTTTGAAGTGCGCCTCCAGCTCCTGAGTGTATTCAAACTGGCTGGTGGTGAGGCTCATCTGGCTGGAGTTTTCATCGCCGCTGAGCAGACGCCCCTTCTGGTCCACCACCGTGACCCGTGAGGTTTCCAACTCCGGCACTGCCGAGGCGACCAGATGCACGATCGCCTCCACCTGGCCCTTCTCCAGGGTGCGACCGGGATAGAGTTTGACGGTGACCGAGGCGCTGGGGTATTTGCGCTGGCGGATGAACACCGACTGTTTCGGCGTCGCCAGGTGGACCCGCGCTGTCTCCACGTTGGCCAGGGTCATGATGGTACGCGTCAGCTCCCCTTCCAGGGCCCTCTGGTAGCGCGCCGCCTCCACCAGTCGGCTGGTGTTGAAACCGGTCTCCTGCTGCAGCAGCTCAAAGCCGACCGAGTCACTGTGCGGCAAACCCTGGCCGGCAAGTTTCATCCGCGCCTGCTGCAGATCACCGCTCGGCACCATGATCAGGCCACTGGCAGGATCCACCTCGTAGTCGATGCCCGACTGCTGCAGCACCTGGGCGATCTCCGCTGCATCTTTCTGCGCCAGGTTGCCAAACAGCACGCTGTAGCTCGGCTTTTGGCTCCACAGCACCACCGCAACACCGAGTGCAACACTGGCGGCAATACCGACCATCACCGCCAACTGGCGTAGCAGCGGGTTGTCTTGCAGCCGCCGGCTTACTTCCAGGGCCTTGCCACCCGGCTCTTCAGGATTGGTCAGTTCCATGCGCTCACTCCCCCCTCAAACGGCTAGGCAGCTGTCGGGTTATGGGGTTTGTAACGAAGGGAAGCATCACTGAGGTGAATTTTTCGTTCATTCGAGGCGAATAACCCGCTCTATTTAACGAGAACGAACGGAAAACTCGACCAGCGAGGCTTTTCCACAGTAAAACAGCCATAACCCAACAGCCTCCTAGATCGGCATGTTCATCACGTCCTTGTAGGCCTCGACCAGTTTGTTCCGTACCTGGACCATGGCGTCGAACGAGAGGCTCGACTTCTGTACTGCGATCATCACCTGGGCCAGATCGAGATCCTTCTCGCCGGTCTCAAACGCCTGTGTCAGCGCCTTGGCCTCTTGCTGGGTCTCATTGACCTGGTCGATGGAACGCTTCAGCAGATCGCTGAAATCCGCCTGCGCGGCAGGTTTGCTCTGCTCTGCCTGGTTCTGTGCCTGGGCGTTCATCACCCGCATCTGCGCCAGAACCTGGTTGATGTCCATACTGCTCATTGCACCTTTCCCCTGATGAAATCATGCCTGCTATTGCCATGCAGTTTCCGCACCACTCTGATCATCCCGGTATCTCAACACCAGCCTCTCGCATCCGTGCGATCTTGTACCTCAATGTACGCTGGCTGATCCCCAGCCGTTCTGCCGCGAACGTGCGGCTTCCCTTACCCTCCCGCAGGGCCTCCATGATCATCTGCTCCTCTACCGAGCGCAGATCCTCCGGCAGGCGTCTGCCCCCCTCTTTGCTCACCTTCGCTTCTGCTGAGTCGGGCTCCGGCGACAAACCTGCCCCAAAACTGAGATCCTCAGCCCGGATGTTCTCCCCCTGCCGCATGATCAGGGCCCGCTGTATCAGGTTGTCCAGCTCTCGCACATTACCGGGCCAGCGATGGCTAAGCAGAAGCTGTTCTGCGGCAGGTTCGATGATGGGCATCGCCTCCCCAGGCTGCAGATGCTGGCGGATCAAATGCTTTGCCAACGGCAGGATGTCGTGCTGGCGCTCCCGTAGTGGCGGCAGCAGCAGTGGGAAGACATTGAGACGGTAGAAAAGATCCTCGCGGAAGCGGCCAGCGGCGACCTCTTCGCGCAGATTGCGGTTGGTGGTGGCCAACACCCGCACATCAAGTTCGATAATGCGGCGGCCACCCAGGCGCTCCAATTCCCGCTCCTGCAGTACTCGCAGCAGTTTCGCCTGCAACGCCAGGCTCATCTCGGAGATCTCATCCAGCAGCAGGGTGCCACCCTGGGCCTGCTCAAACTTGCCGGCGGTGGACTGATAGGCGCCGGTGAAGGCGCCCTTTTCATAGCCAAACAGCACCGCTTCGAGCATGCTTTCAGGAATCGCGGCACAGTTGATGGCGACGAAGGGGCCGTCCCGGCGCTGCGAACTGTTATGGATGTAGCGGGCGAAGACCTCCTTGCCGGTACCGCTCTCACCCTGCACCATCACCGTGACATCGCTGACCGCCACGCGACGTGCCAGCGCAAGCACCTCGATGCTGCGTAGATCCTCCGCCACCGGCCCACTGCCGGCGCTGGCTGAAGTATCGATGATGGTACTGGCCACCTTGTTGAGCAGCAGCTCCGCCTCGAAGGGTTTCACCAGATAGTCCACCGCACCGTCACGCATCGCATCGACCGCCTTCTCGATCGTGCCGTAGGCGGTCATCAGCAGCACCGGCAGCTCCGGGTAGCTGTTCTTGATCCGCTTCAGCAGCCGGTAACCATCCATCGGCCGCATCTGCACATCGCTCACCACCATGCCGACCGGCTCCTGCTCAAGGATCTCCAGTGCAGCACCACCTTCGTCTGCCGCTACGACCGGATACCCCGCCAGTTCGAGAGTATCGCTCAGCGCCTCCCGCAGAGCCGGGTCATCTTCAACGATGAGAACGGTTGACTGACTCATAGTACTGCACTCCGGTGACGGGAAATTGGCTCGACTTTGTCTGCTGCAAGCGGTCTCTCCGTTAGCCGCTCCCGCTGGCGCGACTGGTAACGAGGCAACTCAATCTGGAAACGGGTGCCCGGTGCAGGTGAATCAAGCAGCTGGATTTCACCGCCATGGGCGAGAATTACGTTCTGTGCCACCGCCAATCCCAGGCCGGTGCCGGCGGGACGAGTGGTGAAAAAGGGATCGAATATCTGGTGACGGACCTCCGGTGCGATACCAGAGCCGTCGTCTGAGAAGAGGATGGTCAACAGCGGGCCGCCACTGAGCCTGATGCAGATAGTGCGTGCGCCGTGTTGCACCGCATTGTCGGCGAGATTCCCCAGCACCCCGAGCAACGCATCACTTCGACCAAGAATCTGGGCAGCTTCAGCATCACTATGATCCAGATGCAGGCTGACCGAAGTCTGTTGCAGCTCGCTGGCGAGGGTGGTGGTGAACCCCTTCAGTAGCTCAACAAGCGACAGTGGCTCCTCTGCACCAGCTCCACCCCGGGCAAATAGCAGCATGTCACGGATTTGACTCTCCATGTGCTGCAACCGTGAACGCAGCTTGCCGGTGAAGCGCTCCCGCTGAGGTGACGAAAGATCATCACGTCCCAGCTGGGAGACGTAGAGCAGCGCCGAGCTGAGCGGGGTACGCAACTGATGCGCCAGCTGTGCCGACATCTCACCCATCGCCCCTAATCGCTCCTGACGATTGAGGTGCTCCTGCAGACGGCGCGTCTCACTCACATCGAGCAGCACCAGGATACGGCCCGGCGAGTGTTCGAGGGCACAACTGGAGACGCTCAGCAGACGTCCGTCACGCAACGTCCAGTCAGCCGCCGGCAGCCGCTGCGCCTCAAACGCCGCCAGCTCCAGCGCCTTCCAGCTGGCGCCTTTTGTGAGCCCGTCGATCAGACGCAATGCGGCCGGATTGGCCTCCACCACCCGCTCTTCGTCATCCAGCACCACCACCCCAGCTGGCAGAGTCTCCAACAGGCGACCCAGACGATCCGCCAGACGCTCCTTCTCTGCTAGCTGTAACATGCGGTCGCTGCTGGTCGCCGCCAGCTCCCGGTTCAGTTGCAGCACCTGCTCCTGCAGCTGCCGATAGGAGCCGGTCAGCTCTTCCGAGAGTTGGTTGAAGAGATTGAAGGCCGCCTCAAGGGATTCGCGGCGCTCAGGCTGTAGACTTTTGCTCGACACGATTTTTTGTCTCTTGGTATTGCGGATTCATCCTTTGCAATACCACTAACAAAAACCGTGCCGTTATTATGATTTCATTTAAATTCAATGAGTTAATAATAATAGTGTGGAGTAAGCGTCAAATTCCTGTCGACTCGGTCTGGCGCTGCAGGCCATATTTCCGTAGCTTCTCCACCAGTGTGGTGCGGCGCATGTGAAGCCGCTTGGCGGCATGGGCGACTACACCTTCCGACTCATCCAGCGCCTGCTGAATCAGGCTCTGCTCTAGGGTGCTCAGGTGCGCCTTCAGGTCGATGCCCTCGTTAGGCAGACGTGGGGCATGCACCACGGTATCCGGCTCACTCCCTCTGATCGCCACTTCCGGCAGCTGCACAGTATCCACCAGGTTGCCGACCGGACGGAATTTGTCGGGCAGATCAGCCACGTCAACCACGCCATAGGGGTAGAGGATCGCCAGCCGCTCGATCAGGTTGGCCAGCTCCCGCACGTTGCCGGGCCAACGGTAGTGACTCAGCGCCGCGACTGCAGCGGGGGTCAGCCGCACCGAGCCCCGCTTCTCGTTCTCAATGCGGCGTATCAAGTCGGTAACCAGCACCGGGATATCCTCGACGCGCGCGCGCAGTGGCGGCATTTCGATCGGAAAGACATTTAACCGATAGTAGAGATCTTCTCTGAAGCTATTGTCTTCAATCGCCTTTTCCAGGTTCCGATGGGTCGCGGCAAGGATCCGAACGTTGCTCTTGATCGGTTTGTTACTACCGACCCGCTCAAAACTACGCTCCTGCAGAACCCGCAACAGTTTGACCTGCATCGGCATACTCATGTCACCGATCTCATCGAGAAACAGGGTGCCCCCCTCTGCCATCTCAAATCGACCTTGGCGGCTGCTGATGGCGCCGGTAAAGGCCCCTTTCTCATGGCCAAACAGCTCACTCTCGAGCAGGTCAGCAGGGATTGCGCCGCAGTTGACAGGCACAAAGGGTTTGCCGCGCCGCTTGGAGTGGAAGTGGAGCTTGCGCGCCACCACCTCCTTGCCAGTGCCCGATTCGCCCAGGATCAGCACGGTGGCCTCGGAGTCCGCCACCTGATCGATCATCTTGTTGATCTGGTGCGTCGCCCGGCTGCTACCGGAGAGACAACGGAACAGTTCCACCGAACGGGCGGTGACATGGCCGCCATTTCTTCGACTCTCCTGAAACACCTGGGCCTTGTGGATCAGCGCCATCAACTCGTCATAGTGGGTGGGAACCTGTAGTTGACCGATAACGTTTTCACAACCCTCGGTACTGGTCGGATTCTCCTCACCAAAAATCTGAAATACCGGCAGATCCGGCATCTGCTTCTCCAGCGCCTCGATCATCTTCCGCCCTTCACCCTGGCAGTAATGAGGGCTGACCAGTACCGCTGAACAGGCCTCTTTCTCCGCCTCCACATGGCTTTTGATATCTTGATAGGATTTCACCCGGTGAAGACGGGCATCCAGAAACGAGAGAATATGCTCCAGGTACTCTCGACGAGTCTCATCATCATCTATGAGGTAGGCACACAATTTGGGAAACGCCTGCCCTGCTCGTTTTGCCGACTGCCCCATTGTGTCTGAACTCCTTCTTTCTTTGCCCCGTGGAGAGGGGAGGTGCTGCCTAGTAAAGCAGTAATATTAAGTCATGTCAAAATAACGTCATACATATATTTTTTGGCATGAACGTCCGCTAACTATCTGACACAGATGATAATTATTATTACCTAGCAGTCACATGGAGCGCATGTAGAGCCGGCTTCAGTCGATTTGTCCGGCTAAAGCCGAAGCTGCAATACAGGACAAAGAATCAGCTAATAATGTGACAAAACAGACCAGATTTAGTGGGGAGTTTGCAGCGATAGCCTGGCTATCAAATCGTCATATTGACTGAACTCTTTCCCGAGGCCTTTTCCCTTCTCCAGATCGATGGGAGAAAAGCGACTTCAGCGCTTGACATCACCTGCTACTACTCGAAGATAGGAGGTCGAGGAATTATGTAAGGAAACCTCCGTTTGGACGATCTATCCACAGGATTGCTATTTGGCACCCTCGCTCTGTTGATTGCGCTCTCCGCCTTCTTCTCCGGCTCCGAAACTGCGCTGATGTCGCTCAACCGCTATCGCCTGCGACACCTCAAAGAAAAGGGCCACAAGGGTGCTGAAAAGGCTTCCCTGTTGCTCTCCCGCCCCGACCGACTGATCGGGCTGATCCTGCTGGGCAACAACTTCGTCAATATCTTGGCATCCTCGATCTCGACCCTGCTGGCGATCCGTCTCGGCGGCAACACCGCCATCGCCATCTCCACCGGCCTGCTCACCCTGGTGATCCTGATCTTCGCCGAAG
This sequence comes from endosymbiont of Ridgeia piscesae, assembly GCF_001443665.1. Taxonomy (NCBI): domain Bacteria; kingdom Pseudomonadati; phylum Pseudomonadota; class Gammaproteobacteria; species endosymbiont of Ridgeia piscesae. The sequence goes on from NZ_KQ557134.1 coordinate 14,446, forward strand.
TGACTCCAAAAACCCTCGCTGCGCTGCATCCGGAGCGGGTCGCTTTCCCCGCCGCGCACATCTACAAACCCCTGCTGAGACTACTCTACCCGCTGGTCTGGATCGTCAACTGGATGGGTAACAACCTGCTCAGGCTATTGGGGGTGGATTACGCGCATCGCAGTCGCGACGCCCTCAGTCAGGAGGAGTTACGTATTGTTCTGAACGAGGCAGGGGCGCTGATTCCTGAACTCCATCAACGCATGCTGATCAGTATCCTCGACCTGGAGAAGGCCCAGATCGAGGACATCATGGTACCACGCAACGAAGTCACGCTAATCGACCTGAAAGACCCACTGGATGAGATCATCGAGCAGATCCAGGAAGTCCACTACTCGTTGGTGCCACTGGTTGACGGCGGCATCGATGAAGTGGTCGGCATGCTGCCGCTGCGCGGCGCAGCGCGCCTGCTGGCTAATGGCGGGCTACACAAAGAGTCCCTGCGGGAGATCGCGCAAACCCCCTACTACATCCCGGAAGGCACCCCGCTCAACCAACAGCTACTCAATTTTCAGCGCTTCAAACGACGCACCGGCCTGGTGGTGGACGAATATGGCGACCTGCTCGGTCTGGTAACCCTGGTTGATCTGCTGGAGGAGATTGTCGGCGAATTCACCACCGATCCCCTCGACAGCCTGCCTAATGTGCACCCTCAAGAGGATGGCAGTTTTCTGGTGGAGGGCAGTGCCAGTGTGCGCGACCTGAAACGCAAAATGGATTGGCCGCTGCCAACCGACGGCCCAAAGACCCTCAACGGCCTGATCCTGGAGTATATGGAGACCATCCCGGAACCTGGTACCAGCCTGCGCCTGGCGGGCCTCCCAATCGAGATCATGCAAACCTCCGGCTACACGGTAAAGATGGTGCGCATCCGAACTGACCTGAAAAACAGTGAAACTGAGTCCAAAAAGGGCTCTAACTAGTTGATCACCCACTTATTATGTATATATCATCTGCATCTAAAGCTAGCGCCAAATCATTTTCCGTGGAGGAGCCAGCATTGATAGAGCGCCACCACTCGTATGCCTTGAATAGATCTGATCGTTTGATTCGGCTCTTTAGGGGGCCTCTGAACGAATCATGAATGACAGCCTTGCGATCAAAATTTCCCGCTGCTGCGTTGGAAATCTTGGCAATAGACCAGCTATTACTTGCAATTTTCTCCTTGCAGCGGAGAATTTACCCTCACAACTCTGCTCGCCAAAATTCATTCAGAGGCTCCCTAGCAAGCAGCAAGAACAACCGATCTCACGGACCCGGCCATGCCAAAGCTGACACTCTCATTCAAAGGCCGCCTGATCGATGTGTATCACCTCAAGCCGGGGGAGACCCTCATCGGTCGCAATCCCAGCTGCGACATCTGCATCGATAGCCTGGCAATTGCGCCGCTGCACGCCAAGATCGTGTTGGACGATCAACAATGCCGCATCGAGGTACTCGACGAGGAGTACCCCCTGTCGCTCAACTACAACTCCATCGAGCGCAGTGAACTGACCCATGGCGATTTGATGGAGATCGGCAAACACACCCTTGCCTATGCAGAAGACGCCATCGAACCCTCCGGCGACATCAATATACCGGTGGGGAGTAACGAACAGGCAGAGAGTGGCCCGGAGGGGACCAACATCGATGAATCGCGCCGCAAGGGGATCCTCCAGATACTTAGCGGCGCTCATCTAGGACGCATCATCCCGCTCAACCGCAATCTCACCCGCATCGGCCGCGCCGGCACCGACTGCGCAATGATCTCGCTGCGGAACGATGGTTACTACATCTCCTATCTGGAGGGCCCCAACCCGCCACAGGTCAACGATCACCCCATCGGCAGCGAGAGTTTTCTGCTAAAAGAGGGGGATATGATCGAGGTCGGCGAGACCAAGATGCAGTTTCACTTCTGAAGCCAAGAGCCACCCGTCATGCCAGAGCACGAACGTCGACAGTTTCATCGAATCCTGTTCGATATCCCCGCGACCTTGAACGCCGAAGATCGTACAACCGAGGTCCGACTGATCGATATCTCCCTGAAGGGGGCACTGGTGCAGATCGAGACAGACTGGCAACCAACCACGAAGCCGCTTGAACTACAGATCAGACTCGATGACGAGGAGACTCAAATCAAGATGCAGTGCCACGCCGTCCACCAGGAGGCGCAACGACTCGGCCTGCAGTGTATCGAGATCGACCTCGACAGCATCACCCACCTGCGGCGTCTGGTTGAACTCAACAGCACAGGCCCAGCCCTGCTGGAGCGGGAGCTGGAAGAGCTGTTGCGATAATGCTTCTTTATATCGCGTCAAGCACCTCGGCAAGCCGCTCCACCGCCACCACCCGAACCCCCTCCGGTGCTTGCTTGGGCGCGTTCGCCTTGGGTAAGATGGCGAGCTTAAAACCATGTTTGGCCGCCTCCCTCAGACGATCCTGACCATTCGGCACTGGGCGGATCTCACCAGTCAGCCCCACCTCACCAAACGCCACCAACCCCTCCGGCAGCGGCCGATCGCGGAAGCTAGAGAGCACTGCCAGCAGCACCGCCAGATCGGCGGCAGTCTCGGTGATGCGCACACCGCCCACCACGTTGACATAGACATCTTGATCGAACATGCCGATGCCGCAGTGACGATGCAGCACCGCCAGCAACATCGACAGCCGGTTCTGCTCCAGCCCCAGGGTGACACGACGTGGATTGGCCAGCGGACTCTCATCCACCAGCGCCTGGGCTTCCACCAGCAGCGGCCTGGTGCCCTCCCGGGTCACCAGGATCACGCTGCCTGGCACTGACTGGCTGTGGCGGGATAGGAAGATCGCTGAAGGGTTGCTAACCTCCTTCAAGCCCTTCTCGGTCATGGCGAAGACGCCCAGTTCATTGACCGCGCCAAAACGGTTCTTGATCGCCCGAATCAGACGGAACTGGCTGCCCACCTCGCCCTCGAAGTAGAGCACCGTATCAACCATGTGCTCCAACACCCGCGGCCCCGCCAGACTCCCCTCCTTGGTCACATGACCGACCAAAAACACCGCGGTACCGCTACGCTTAGCAAACTGCACCAGCTGCGCGGTGGACTCACGCACCTGAGAAACCGAGCCCGGCGCCGACTGCAGCAGCTCGGTATACATGGTCTGGATCGAATCGACCACCATCACCGCCGGACGCTCTCGCTCGGCAGTGGCAATGATGCGCTCGATGGCAGTCTCTGGTAGCAGCTGCAGCTGCTCCACCTGCAGCCCGAGGCGCTGGGCGCGCAACGCGATCTGTCGCGGCGACTCCTCACCGGAGACGTAGAGGGTCGGAATCTCGCGAGCAAGCTGGGCCAGGGTCTGAATCAACAGGGTCGACTTGCCGATACCGGGGTCACCGCCGAGCAACACCACCGAGCCATCCACTAGACCGCCGCCCAGCACCCGGTCGAGCTCGCCGCTGCCACAACTGCGGCGCGCCTCCGATGCGGTCTCCACCGAGGCCAACGGAAACACCTTAGTCTGGCTCGCACCGGCGTAGCCGGTATAGCGGCCCAACCCACCACGGCTGCCCGTAACCGTCTCCTCCAGGGTATTCCACGCCTTGCAATCGGGACACTGGCCAGCCCACTTGGGAGAGGTGGCGCCGCAGGCCGAGCAACTGTAGACCGATTTGGAAGATTTTCGACTACCCTGCGCCATCCCTGCCCTCCGAATTGACTTCGACAAACCCGACCCGCCCGGTGATACCACACAGCAGTTCATAGGGGATCGTGCCAGCGCGTCTGGCGATCTCCTCCACCGGCAGTCCCGGCCCCCACAGCAGCGCCGGTTCGCCCGGTTGCAGATCGGGCAGCTCGCGGGCATCGACGCAGATCATATCCATCGAGACCCGCCCCACCAGCGGCAGGCGCCGGCCACGCAGCAGCACCGGTGTGCCGCCCGGGACATGGCGCGGATAACCATCGCCGTAACCGACGCCGATCACCGCCACCGGCATCGGTTCGGGACAGCGGTAGCTGCCGCCGTAGCCGACCGCTTCACCCGTCTCATAGCGATTCACGGCGATCACAGGGGCGCTGAAGTGCATCACCGGCTTCAGGCCCAGCGACTCACCACTGCCCTCGCTGAAGGGTGAGACCCCGTAGAGCATGATGCCGGGGCGGACCCAGTCACGCTGACACTCAGAAAAGGCCAACAGCCCGGCAGAGTTGGCGATGGAGAGCTGCGCAAAGGGGGTGGTATCGATAGTGTCGAAGCGTACACACTGGTCCTGGTTGGCAGGATCCTGTGGGTCATCAGCGTTGGCCAGATGGGTCATCAGATGCAACACTCCCAGCGCTGGCGTCTGTTGCAGCCGCTGCGCCACTGCTGCCACCGCCTCCGGCCGGAAACCAAGCCGGTGCATGCCGCTATCCACCTTGAGCCAGACCTCGATCGGGTGAGCCAGTAGGGTCTGCTCCAACAGCTCCAGCTGCTGGGTCTGGTGCACCGTCACTGCAACCTGGTGGGCCGCTGCTGCGCGCAGGGCCTCGGCATCAAACACCCCCTCCAATACCAGCAGCGGCTTGTCGATACCGGCGGCGCGCAGCCGCACCGCCTCGTCGATACGCGCCACCGCAAAGCCGTCCGCATCTGTCAGCGCCTGCGCCACCCGTTCCATGCCGTGACCGTAGCCGTTGGCCTTAATCACCGCCCAGATGCGACTTGTCGGAGCAGCCTGGCGCACCCGGCGCAGATTGTGGTGCAGGGCCGCCCGGTCAATGAGTGCCTGGGGGGCAAAACTCATCAATAGCTCTCGTCGCCGTAGGGGTCTGCAATATAGTTTTCGAACTTGGTGTACTTGCCAAGGAAGGTGAGACGCACGGTGCCGATGGGGCCATTACGCTGCTTGCCGATGATGATCTCAGCGATGCCTTTGGTGGGGCTATCCTCGTTGTATACCTCGTCGCGGTAGATGAAGACGATCAGGTCCGCATCCTGCTCGATGGCGCCAGACTCACGCAGATCAGACATCACCGGGCGTTTGTTGGGGCGCTGCTCCAGGCTACGGTTGAGCTGGGAGAGGGCGATCACCGGCACATTGAGCTCCTTCGCCAGCGCCTTCAACGAGCGCGAGATCAGCGAGATCTCGGTGGTGCGGTTCTCGTTGCCGCCATTCACCTGCATCAGCTGCAGATAGTCGAGCACGATCAACCCCAGGTCGGGGTGCTCTCGCTTCAGGCGCCGCGCCCGGGCGCGCACCTCGGTGGGGGTCAGGGCCGGAGTATCGTCGATGAAGAGCTTGGTCTCCGCCAACATGCTCACCGCCGAGGTGAGGCGCGGCCACTCATCATCCTCCAACTTGCCGGTACGCACCCGCATCTGGTCGATACGCCCCAGCGACGACATCATGCGCATCGCCAGCGAGTCACCCGGCATCTCCATACTGAACACCGCCACCGGCTTGCCGGCCTTGATCGCCACACTCTCGGCGATGTTCATGGCGAAGGTGGTCTTGCCCATGGAGGGACGCCCGGCGACGATGATCAGATCCGCCGGCTGCAGCCCCGAGGTCATCTCGTCGAAGTCGCTGAAGCCGGTGGACTCGCCGGTGATCGGCTCATCCTGCTGGAATAGGGTTTCGATGCGATCCACTGCCTTAGTCAGCAGGCCCTTGATCGGCGTAAAGCCACCACCGCCACGGGTACGCTGGTCGGCAATCTCGAACACCTTACGCTCGGCATGGTCGAGCAGTTCATTCGCATCGCGACCCTCAGGATGGAAGGCGATGTCGGAGATCTCGCTACCCACCGAGATCAGCTGACGCATCACCGCATACTCGCGCACGATGCCGGCGTAGGATTTGATGTTGGCGGCGCTTGGTGTCTCCTCCGCCAGGGTCACCAGATAGGGCAGGCCACCCGCCTCCTCCAGGTCACCACGTCGCTCCAGGGCCTCCGCCAGGGTCACCACATCGAAAGGCTGGCTCTGATCCGCCAGTGCGCTGAGCGCATCGAATATCAGGCGGTGCTCCTTGCGGTAAAAATCCTCCGACACCACTTGGTCGGCTATGCGATCCCAGGTGGAGTTATCGAGCATCAGCCCGCCCAGCACCGACTGTTCGCCCTGAATCGAGTGGGGCGGAACCTTCAGATTTTCGGCGCGATCCGAAAAATAGTCTTGTATATCAGCAGGATAGGATTGTTCTGACATGATGGCATCTAGCAAGCGGACGACATCAAGGTGACGCCGCCCAAAGTGCTAAGGATACGTGCTCCGCCAGCTTCAGGAAAGCGGCAGCGGCAGGGGCAGTGTCTGACGGTTGCGCTGGGAAGTAAAAACCGGAACGATAGCTAAACCGGGGCGCACCGTAGCTGAGGGAGGAGTGGCAGATTCAACTTATGCTGGCGCACAAGCGCCAGCACCCCGGCAGACACACTGGCCGACCGGGGCGCGGGTCACAACCGTCACACTGCGGAGGTTTACGCTTCCGGGACGATCTGCAGCTTGAGGCTGGCGTTGACGTCGGTGTGCAGGTGCAGTTCCACCTCGTAATCACCCGCAACGCGGAACGGGCCGTTAGGCAGACGCACCTCTTGCTTCTCCAGCTCGCCACCCGCCTCGTTCACCGCCTTGGCGATATCGATGGTGCCGACGGAGCCAAATAGACGTCCCTCGTCACCCGCCTTGCAGCTGATGGAAATCTCGAGGCCCTCGAGCTTCTCCTTGCGTGCCTCGGCAGCAGCCAGCTTATCGGCCGCCCCTTTCTCCAACTCGGCACGACGCGCCTCGAACTCGGCCAGGTTAGCGGCAGTAGCCGGTATGGCACGGCCGGAGGGAATCAGGTAGTTGCGGCCATAACCGCTCTTTACCTTTACTTTTTCACCCAGGTCACCCAGGTTATCGACTTTCTGCAACAGAATAATATCCATTGTATTCACCTTAAAGGTCTAATCACCTTCGCGTCCGCCTATATCACTCGATTTAAAGCGGGCGCGAAAATTTATCCAGATGTCCGTCAGACCGATGGCGGAGAGCACCACCACCATCTGCGGCATCAATATAATCAGTAACAGATAGAGACCGACCAGCCAGCCCGATCCGGCATTCCTCTTAGCCACAAGGCTGTGACTCATCGCCAGCCCCTGCAGAAACAGCAACACCAGCAACAGCACACCGAGGTCGCGGAGCAGACCAGCGTCCAGTAGTGTTGGCATCAACACCACCGCTAGCGCAAGCCCCCCTACAACACCAAACACCCGATGCAGCCGAAAGGCATGAAACTCCTTCCGAAAGCCACCCGGATTGTAGAGCGCTGCCTGCCAGCCACGAGCCAGAAAGAGTCCGGCTACCAGCTGCAGAAACAACCCAGCTGCAAACAGCCCCGCCATCCAGCCGGCAATAGTCTGCACCAGTTGCAGCCCCTGCTCAGCCGTGAGCAGACCGCTCTGCTCAAACTGCTCTGCCAGCGGCCTCAGCTCCTCGAGCCAGACGCTGGCCGGATCCCCCATCAGCAGGTACTGACCAAGAATCGCCAACAGCCCCAGCCCGAAAGCTGCCTGGACCGTCAGATCCAGAGAGCGGCTGGTTCGCAGCAGCATCGCCAGCAGCCAAAGCGGCAACAGCTGGATCAGCAGAATCCCCAGCGCGGGGAGCGGGTTGCCCAGGATCAGGAGCATCATCACACCCAGTGCCAGGGTGGAGAGTCCAGAAACCTTGAGCCCTGCCCTTGAGCCCTGCCGCAGGGTAATCAAGCCCACTGCCGCCGCACTCAGGATACCGAACAGCGGAAGACTCAGTGAGAGCATCGCACTCACGGTGATCACCATCACCGCTGGTGAAATACCCCGCATCACCAGGGATGCCAGCCCCTTCATGGCGCTATCCGGTCGGCCTATCTATTACTCTTAGTGGCTATCGCTGTAGGGCAGCAGTGCCAGGTAGCGGGCCCGCTTGATCGCGGTGGCCAGCTGCCGCTGGTACTTGGCCTTGGTGCCGGTGATTCGGCTCGGCACGATCTTGCCACTCTCGCTTACATAGGCCTTCAACAGGTTGAGGTCCTTGTAGTCGATATCAGTGATACCTTCAGCCGTGAAACGGCAATACTTTTTACGACGAAAAAAACGCGCCATGATCTAGTCCTCTGTTCCTGCTTGCTCAGCCGCTGCCGCAGGCTCACTCGGAGCCGTCTCAGCCTCAGCTACCGCCGTCTCAGCCTCAGGTGCCGCCTGCTCCTCTACCTTGGCAGGGCGGCGGTCGGAGTCGCTGCGACGCTCACGGCGATCATCGTCCTCATCCTGACCCTTGGCCAGCTGCGAGGTCTCAGTGATAGCCTCGTCGCGGCGAATGATCAGATTGCGGATCACCGCATCGTTGAAACGGAATGCGTTCTCTAGCTCGCCCAGGACCTCGCCATCGCACTCGATGTTCATCAGCACGTAGTGAGCCTTGTGGATCTTGTTAATCGGATAAGCCAGCTGGCGCCGCCCCCAATCCTCCAAACGATGGATGGTGCCGCTTTTCGACTCGATGGTTGAGCGGTAGCGCTCGATCATCGCAGGGACTTGCTCGCTCTGGTCCGGATGGACCATGAACACGACTTCATAATGCCTCATTGTCTCTCCTTTCGGATTAGGCAGCCTCCCGCACAGGGCGGTGAAGCAAGGAGTGGCGTCCGCAGGACGAACACCGGAAAAACCGCGCATCTTACACTTGCCGGCCCTCTATCGCAAATAGGCATCCGCATCGGTTACCAAAACGATTCGAGTCTATCCTGGCCAGCTCTCACGCCTCTGAGATACGCCGCTCTCGCTCATCCTATTGTAGAAAGCTGACACCACCACAGGATCTGGCTATGTCGAGCCCAAGTCGCTGTCGCAGCTCCGCTGGCAGCCACTGTAGGCGATAAGTCTGCAGCGCCAGGCTGGCCGCATCCACACCCTTCAGATCCACCGCAGACGCCACCGCCTCTTGATACCGTTGCCGAAAAAGGCTATCGCTATACCAAAACGCCAACGCCGGTCGAACAAAATAGGCGAGTCCTGAGGGATCGATAATGCGGTTATCCGGTCGCAGCACCTCTTTGAGCAACCGCAGACTCGCAACCTGCCGTTCCATTGAGACCTGCCGAAGGGCCCAGAACGTTGCAAAGTAGGGGCCTGCGCCCAGGGCCACCACCAGCAGCGACAACACCATCGTCTGCTGCCAGGCAGCCAGCCCAGTAGAACGGCAAGATCGTAGCGGAATTCATAGCCGTGGCTGAGGAAGCCCCCATTGGCGAAGAGTAACAACACAGCGAACAGCGTAGCCACCCCTTCAGACCCAATCGCCACACCAGCAGCAACAACACCAGAAGCAGCGACAACACCGCCGCCAGTCGCAGAGTGACAAACAGCCTTCCTGGATCCTCGATCAGGGGCGCCAGCCATCCCAACACAAGGCTGAACGGCATATAGAAGAAGGGCTGGGCAGGAACCCCATTGAACGACAACCAGCCGGCGTGCAGGGCAAGGCTCTCATCGAAGTTCAGGCGCCGCGTCAGCGCGAACAGGAGAAAATTCACCAGCAGCAGCGCCGCCAGGACCAGCAATACCCCCAGCACCCAGCGCTCGGGATTTGTATCGGGTCGCCTCCTGCTTATCGCCCCACCCTCGTGTGCAGATGGCTAGCTGCGCTGGCGCAGCGCCTCATAGAGGGTAATGCCGGTGGCGACGGAGACATTCAGGCTCTCTACCGCACCGAGCATCGGCAACTTAATCAGGCTGTCGCACTGCTCGCGGGTGAGGCGGCGCAGGCCCTTGCCCTCGCTGCCCATGACGATTGCCAGCGGGCCTTTCAGGTCGGCCTGGTAGAGTTCTGACTCAGCCTCGCCGGCGGTGCCGATCAGCCAGACCCCCTGCTGCTGCAGCCATTTGAGAGTGCGGGAGAGATTGGTGACCTGGATGAAGGGGACCGTCTCGGCAGCACCGCTGGCGACCTTGCAGGCCACCGGGGTGAGCCCCACCGACTTATCCCGCGGCGCGATCACCGCCTGCACTCCAGCCGCATCAGCGGTACGCAGGCAGGCCCCTAGGTTGTGCGGATCCTGCACTCCGTCGAGCACCAGCAAGAATGGAGGCAGGTCGAGCCCGGCCAATAGTTGCTTGAGAAAAGCCTCGTCCATTACCGCCGGGGCGCGAGTGTAGGCCGCCACCCCCTGGTGGTTGCCGCCCTGGGCAAGCCGATCGAGCTCTTCGCCCTCTACCTGGCGGGGCTTGAGCCCGGCCTGGCGGGCGAGATTCAACACCTCTTTGATACGGGCGTCGCGACGCCGCGACTCGAGCAGGATCTCGGTCACCGCATCGCCATGCTTGAGTGCGGTGCGCACCGCATGCAGGCCGATGATCAGTTGGGTTTCGGGCATTGCCGCCGCTTACCCCTCTTTGCGTGGGCGCCTGCGGCGACGACGCTTCTTCTTCGCCGGCTTGGCCTCCTCCGTCGCCTGTGGCTGCGACTCTGATTCAGCCGCCGGAGCCGCCTTATCAGCGTCCTTATTTTTGCCGCGCTTGCGACTCTTTCGCTTCCTCTTCGGCGCGCCAGGCTTATCAGACCCACCCCGGGACTCCAGCACAAAATCGATCTTGCGGTCGTCCAGATTGACCGCGGCCACCTGGATGCGCATCGGATCACCGAGCCGAATCACTGTGCCGGTACGCTCGCCAGTGAGGCGATGGCCGATGGGGTCGAAGTGGTAGAAGTCGTTGTCCAGAGCAGTGATATGCACCAGACCATCGATATGGACCTCCTTCAGCTCGACAAACACGCCGAAGGAGTTGACCGAGGTGACTATACCGTCAAAGCACTCGCCCACCTTGTCCTGCATATATTCGCATTTGAGCCAGTCGTAGGCGTCACGGGTTGCCTCGTCGGCGCGCCGCTCGGTGGTCGAGCAGTGCTCGGCAATACCCTTCAACTCTGGCAGGGCGTAGTCAAACTCATCGACTTTGCCGCCCAGGGAAAGATGCTTCAGCGCCCGATGCACCAGCAGATCGGGATAGCGGCGAATCGGCGAGGTAAAATGAGTATAGGCGGGATAAGAGAGGCCAAAGTGACCGGCGTTGTCGCAGGAGTAAATCGCCTGGGCCATGGAACGCAGCAGCACTGTCTGGATCAGGTGCGCATCCTCCCGACCACGTACGTTCTCCAGCAGGGTCGCGTAGTCCTTAGCGGTGGGTTTGCTGCCGCCGGGCAGGCTCAGCGCCAGCTCGCCGAGAAACTCGCGCAGGTCGCTCAGCTTCTCCTCCGGCGGCACCTCGTGGACCCGATAGATCGCCGGCAGTTTCTTGCGCAGCAGCAGCCGCGCCGCTGCCACATTGGCAGCCAGCATGCACTCTTCGATGATGCGGTGGGCATCGTTGCGGATCACCGGCACGATGCGCTCCACCCGCTTCTGCGCGTTGAATTCAATCCTGGTCTCGGTGGTGTCGAACTCGATCGCGCCACGCTCGGCACGGCTCGCATGCAGCACCTGAAACAGCTGGTAGAGTTCTTGGATATGCGGCAACACATCGGCGTACTGCTCGCAGAGTGCGCCATCGCCGTCGAGCATCGCCGCCACCTTGTCGTAGGTGAGGCGGGCATGAGAGTGCATCACCGCGGGGAAAAAGCGCGAGCGGATAATCTTGCCGCTGCGATCGATATAGAGCTCGCAGGCCATGCAGAGCCGGTCGACCCGGGGGTTAAGCGAGCAGAGGCCGTTGGAGAGGATCTCCGGCAACATCGGCACCACTCGGTCGGGGAAGTAGACCGAATTACCGCGCTTGCGCCCCTCTACGTCGAGCGGAGTATCGATCGCTACATAGTGGGAAACATCGGCGATGCAGACTAGCAGCCTCCACCCCTTGGGCTTGGCCTCGCAGTAGACCGCATCGTCGAAATCCCGCGCGTCGGCACCGTCGATGGTGACCAGCGGCAATTTACGCAGATCGACCCGGTCCGCCTTGTCGGCCTCCAGCACCTGGTCGCTGAAACCGGCGATCTGCTGCTCCACCGATTCCGGCCAGGCCACCGGGATCTCATGGCTACGAATCGCGATGTCGGTCTCCATGCCCGGCCCCATGTGGTCGCCCACCACCTCGGTGATACGACCGATCGGTGGGGTGCGGCGGGTCGGCTGATCGAGGATCTCCACCACCACCATCTGCCCCTGTTTGGCCTCGCCGATCTCGCTGCGCGGGATCACGATATCCTTGCTCAGGCGCTTGTTGTCGGGGGCGACGATACCGACGCCGGCCTCACAGTGGAGCCGGCCCACCACCGAATGGGTGCTACGTTCCAGCACCTCCACCACCGCACCCTCGGTGCGGCCGCGGCGATCGACACCGATCACCCGCACCACCGCACGATCGCCGTGGAACAGGGTGCGCATCTCCTTGAAAGAGAGGTAGAGATCCTCGCCACCCTCATCGGGCTTGAGGAAACCGAAACCATCTGGGTGGCCGATTACCCGTCCGGCGATCAGATCGCGTTTGTTAACCACGCAATATTGATCGCGGCGGTTACACAGCAGCTGGCCATCGCGCAACATCGCCTTCAGCCGCCGCCGTAGGGCCTCGACCTGACCCTCGTCGGTCAGCTCCAGTACCCCAGCGATCTCCAGATGCTCCATCGGCGCCCCCTGCTCGTTCAGCGTCTCGATGATGAACTCTCGGCTGGGGATCGGGTTTTCGTACTTGCGCGCCTCGCGTGCCTGATTGGGATCTTGCGTGCGGGAGGTGGTTTTGGATCTGCGTTTCGCCACGGCTACTGGGCTCTTGAAGTTATAATAAAAATTAATTTTAACAGGTATCAAGGAGTTAACCTAAGTGTAATATCAATGGATTGAGTGTGCCGACCACGCCAGCACCAGAACCACCCCCTGCATAACCCCAACAGACAGCCTGCCATGACCACCCTCTTCTACATCCACGACCCGATGTGCTCCTGGTGCTGGGCGTTCGCTCCGGTACTCGACAAACTACAACGACAGCTGCCAGCCGAGATCCGGTTTACCCGGCTGCTGGGCGGTCTGGCCCCCGACAACCCTGCTCCGATGGCAGCAGAAATGCGCGAGCAGCTGCAGGCGACCTGGCGGCGTATCGAGCAGAAGCTGCCGGAGATCCGCTTCAACTTTGATTTCTGGAGCCGTTGTGAGCCACGCCGCTCCACCTACCCGGCCTGCCGTGCAGTGATCGCCGCCCGAAGTCTGAATGATTCAAAAGAACAGCCGATGATCCGCACAATCCAACAGGCCTACTATCGGCAGACAAGAAACCCTTCGGACGCAGCCACCCTGATCGAACTGGCCGGAAAGATCGGCCTTGACCCCGCCCGCTTCAGAGTCGCCCTCAACGACTCCGCCACCGACACCATCCTCAAGCAGGAGATAGCCCAGGCCCAGGCGATGCACGCCACCAGCTTCCCCGCCCTGGTGCTGGAGCTGGACGGAGGCTTCTGGCCGGTACCGGTGGACTACCACTCGGCGGAGCCGATACTTGAAACAATCGCAATGATCTGCGGTGAGTGATTGACTCATCGACAAAACAGGGCAAAACTCCCCCGCCATGCTCAACCAAGACACACTCAACCGTTACCGCCAGGACATCGTGTTCGATGCGGAGCTATGCGGACACCGCTTCACCTTCCACACCACCTGGGGCATCTTCTCGCCGCGGGAGATCGACGAGGGCACGCGGCTGCTGCTCGATCACCTCGAGGTCACCCCCAGCGACAACTGTCTCGACATCGGTTGCGGCTACGGCCCGATCGGTATCACCCTGGGGGCGCTGGCGCCAGCGGGCCAGACCCTGATGGTGGACAAGGATTTCATGGCGGTAGAGTTCGCCAATGCCAACGCCGCCCGCAACCAGATCGGCAACGCTCGGGCCCAGCTGAGCAACGGCTTCGCCCATATCGATCCGGCACTGCGCTTCGACCTGATCGCCTCCAACATCCCCGCCAAGGTGGGCAAGGAGATGCTGAGTCTGATCCTGCATGACGCCTGGGCACGACTGAACCCCGGCGGACGGCTCTATCTGGTCACCATCAACGGCCTGCGCCAATACATGAAACGCAACCTGAATGAGGTCTTCGGCAACTACAAGAAGCTGAAACAGGGCAAGAGCTACACCGTGGCGCTGGCACACAAAGAGTAATCATGAGCGATCAACCTGAGAGAGCTGAGTTGACCGCCAACAGGCGCTGCCTACACAATCACCTGGCCGATACTATCGTCACCCGCTGGGCATGAGGTAGAACGGCTCAGTCAGCAGCAGCCAGCCGGTTCAACACATGCGACGCAGCCACTAAACCGAAGCTGGCAGTAACCGTCACCGCCGAACCAAAACCTCCGCAATTGAGGCTGGAATCCCCCGCACCCGGCTTGCTGGCACAGACCCCACCACTGCCATCTGGGTAGCACTGCGGCTCGTCGGAGTAGACCGCCGCCACACCGAAACGCCGCTTGGTATTTGACGAAAAACCATACTCCCTGCGCAACAGCTTACGGGTCTTGGCAAGCAGCGGATCCTGCTCGGTGCGGCTCAGATCGACTAGGCGGATGCGGGTCGGGTCGACCTGGCCTCCAGCACCGCCCACCGTAACCAGCGGCACTTTTTTTCGTCGGCAGACGGCGATTAGCGCCGCTTTGGTGCGGAAGTTGTCGATGCAGTCGACCACATAGTCGAAGCCAGCATCGCTCACCAGCTGCAGATTCTCCGCCTCGACAAACACCTCCACCGCCTCAACCCGGCAGGCAGGGTTAATCCCCAACATCCGCTCACGCATCACCGCCACCTTGGCGCGGCCGTAGTTGCCGTCTAGAGCCGGCAACTGCCGGTTGGTGTTGGACTCCGCCACATGGTCAAGATCGAACAGGGTAATCGCACCCACTGCACTGCGCACCAGGGCCTCTGCCACCCAGGAACCAACCCCACCGATGCCGATCACGCAGATGCGGGAATCGACGAAACGCGCTAGTCCGGCTTCGCCATAGAGTCGCGCAATACCGCCAAAACGACGCTGGAAATCGCTGTCAGTCACCAGATTATCAGAAGCCCTTAAATGCAGTCAGCTCGATCTGCCAGGAGCAAATCAGCAGCGATCGGAAGGAAGAAAAAAGTGTCGGCAATGATTGCCGACACTGCCGGAGAATATCGCCTACTTCTTTGACTTGTCGCTCTTTTTCTTGCCATCTTTGCTCGTTTTGGCTTTGCCAGATGTGGACGGATGCTTGGCCTTGCTAGCCTTTTCCCCGCTGGAACTGCTACCAGTGACCTTTTTTGATTTTCCAGGCTTGGCGCGACAATAGGCATCTACTTTTTTACCGCTTTTGGTTTTGTAACTCTTGACCCAGCTGCAGGCGGCATTCGCCGAGCATTTGGACTGACTCAGCCCCTTACAGCTTGAGGCCATTGCTGCTGAATGGAATAACGCCAGTGCCACTACCAGAGTAACAACAGCAAAACCTTTCAGATGCGAGCTCATCTTTTTCATCCTTATTTTCCTTTTGGTTAGTCCATAAACATCATTCACCATCACTCACACGACAACCACTCTATTGCATCAGGGGGATGGTGAATGCTCTTCTCGAGCCGGTAACATATATTTACAGAGAACGAATGAAAAGATGTGCTGCGCATCGCGCCTGCCTGGAGGTATAACACATGTTTTCCACACTGATCGCGCTCTCCTTGCTGATCATGTTGGGCTTAGGAGTGGCCGCCCTATTCCTGGCTGGCAGCTCTACAAAGTCATCCTCCATGGAGGATCCGGCCCGGCCGGAGGAGGGGGAGGAATGAGCATTTAAGAAGATTGAGAAATATCAATGACGACACTCCCGCCCCCATGGTCGAATGGCCCCAAGCTGGTCGAGGGGAATTGAAGCAGTATCACCTCGGCCAGCTTATCTCCTCCATCCTCCTTTGGTATAAACCGCTTCGACTGACCTTGTCGAAGCGGATTTTTTTGCCTTTCTCCCAATCCTGGTCTGGCTAAATACGTCCTCGCACCGCCCTCAGACGAAATATCCGAACTGGTCGGATTGCTCCGGTTAGTTCAACTCCATCGATTCGCTCCGCTCACGCAGCTGATGCTCATACAGAGCCAGATAGGTCTTGCGCAGGAGCTGCTGATAGGAGGATCGCGGTGGCGTCAGCCGCTCGACCATCCTCTGAAAGTAACTCAGCTGCTCCTGGGGTGGAATATGATACGAATAGCTGAACATAATCTTGCCCTCCTCTGACTTCAAATCTAGAGCTATTGACAAGATCACCACAGGTGACTAGACGCAGAATTTTGTAGGAACTATCTGAATAATCGATCAGAAACAGCGACAGTCTTACAGGTCGACCTGTCGCCCAAACATCACCACCCGCCGACGGACCCGCTCAGCAAGATCGCTCTCCACCTGATCCCAGCTGAAGCGCCAGTTCCAATTGCCCTCGGTGGTGCCCGGGGTATTCATGCGGCATTCCGAGCCTAGCCCCAGCAGGTCCTGCATCGGCACCACGGCCAGGCTGGCGCAGGAGATAAATGCACAGCGGATCAATGGCCAGGGCATCGCTTCTCTCGAGCGCCCCATGTATTCATCGATATATTCACGCAAGCCATCATCCAGACAGCGATACCATCCCAGGGTGGTGTCATTATCGTGGGTACCAGTGTAGACCACCGAATCGACCGTATGGTTGAACGGCAGATAGGGGTTGTCCGCATCCCCAGAGAAGGCAAACTGCAGAATCTTCATGCCCGGCAGATGGTAGTGACGCCGCAGGGCATCCACCTCGGGGGTGATGATGCCAAGATCCTCCGCCACCAACTCAAGATCCGGAAACGCCCTGTAGAGGGCGGCGAACAGTCTCTCCCCAGGCGCCTGGACCCAGCGCCCGTTGACCGCCGTCTGCTCCACTGCCGGGATCTCCCAGTAGGCCTCAAAACCACGAAAATGGTCGATGCGCACCAGATCGAAGAGCATCATCTGGGTTCGCATCCGCTCGATCCAGAAGGCAAACCCGTCAGCCTCCAGCATATCCCAGCGGTAGAGCGGATTGCCCCAGCGTTGGCCTGTCTCAGAGAAATAGTCCGGCGGCACCCCGGCAACCACTCGCAGTTGGCCGTCCGGCAGCAGATCGAAGAGGGAACGGTGGGTCCAGACCTCGGCGCTGTCATGAGCGACAAAGATCGGCACATCGCCAAATAATTTTACACCACGCTCATTGGCGTACCGCTTGAGCCGCCTCCACTGGCTGAAAAAGAGATACTGCTCGAAGCGGATAAAGCTGATCTGATCGGCCAACCGGGCACGGGCTTGGGCCAATGCCAACGGATCCCGGTCGCGCAGGGGCGGCAACCATTCCCACCAGGCGCCGCCCTGTTCGGCGCGCAGCGCCTGAAACAGGGCATAGTCATCCAGCCAACCGCTCTGTTCAGCGAGGAACTGCTCAAGTTCCGAACGCGCCTCGTCGCTGGCTCGCTCCTTGAACCCCTCCCAGCTCAGGCTGAGGGCAAATGAGCGCCCTTTATCAGAGAGGACCCCCTCCTCCAATGGCAGCTCATCGAGCCAGCCCGCCTGTAGAACCGGCTCCAGGCTGATCAGTCGCGGATTGCCCGCATGCATCGAGATGCCCTGGTAAGGGGAGCCGTCCCCGTGGGTCGGGTTGACCGGCAACATCTGCCAGACGCTAACTCCGGCGGCGGCGAGAAAATCAACAAAATTGTAGGCATTGCTGCCCAACGCACCAACACAGGCCGGTCCTGGCAGCGAGGTGATATGCAGCAGAACTCCGGCGCGACGGCGACCCAGGATAGGGTCAGCAACTCTGCGCCCAAGGAGTTCTATTTCATCTATCGGCAAATCCATGCCAAATCCAGGTTGGGTTCAGTCACTGTCGAAGGCAGGGCAGGCACAACATAACGCTATCAATCACTCTTTTTCATCACCCCGCCCAGCGCCGGATCACCGCTGCCAGAGGCAAACACCTGGGAGAGATAATCAGGCTCCGCTTCACCCAGCAGCTCATAGAGGTGGGCGAGCTGACGCCTAAAGAGCTTCTCAAAATCGCTTACGGTATCGCCCGGATTGTAGTCACCAAACCACCAGAACCAGTCCGATCCCTCGCAGATCGCCAACTGTCGCTCCAGCTCCGCCAGCTCATCCTGCGCGAAACTGCCTGCTGTGATCACCCGATCGTAGGCACGCTTAGCATCCGCCAGCATCTCCCAGGCGCGGTTTTTATCCTTATCACCAATCCAGGTGGAGAAAGTGCCGTAGACCCAACTCCCCGCCACCAGGCTGGAGAGCCGCGGAGAGGCATCTCGATGTTCGCTCAAATAGTCCGAAAAGGTGGTCATTTTCAAACGCGGATGCGCCGCCAAACGCTCGTAGAGGGTGGCGAGGAAGTAACTGCCATTGCTGGGATAATATTCCCAAGCATTCTCCCCATCCATGATGATCGAGACCAGCGCTGAGGGATTCCCCCGGCAGGAGTCGGCAATATTTTCCAGGTGGCCAATCAGATCCCCCACCGCATCATCGGCATGCCAGTCACCATAGGTAAAGCCGATCAGGTCGGAGAGGCCGTCGTCACGAAAAAACAGATTCACCGAACCATCGTGAACCCGGTAGGCGGAGTGGACCCAGTTTTCCGGCAACTGATCGCCCTTACCGGCAGCGCAGAGGCTATTGTGCAACACCTGCTGACCGGTGGCCGCCCAGCGAAACCCCTCTTCTTCCAAAAGCTTCAAGGTCGGTTCGCTCACTGCCCCCTCGGATGGCCAGCAACCGTTTGGACGAAAACCGAAGTGGGATTCAAATACCTCGATCCCCTTGCGGATATGCCAGCGGGCACGGGCCTCACCACCGGGATAGTCCGCCAACTGCGGCATCTCCACCTTCGGCAGGGCCTCCTTGGCAGAGTCCATCTCCACCAGCAGCGGCATGATCGGATGGGCATAAGGGGTGACCGAGAGCTCAACCCGCCCCGACTTGGCAAGTTTGCGGTAGCGTTCGGCGATTCCGCCCAGCACCTCGCTGATCAGCTCCACCAGTGCGCGCCGGTCGGCCACACTGTAACCGTGCCCCTTGGCCTGTAGCGAACGTACCCGAATATCGTGGATCCGCAGACACTCACCGATCCAGGCCAGATGGTACCAGATCAGCAGATCGGCCAGAAACTGGTCGTTTAGGTAGCTGACGTACTGATCATCCTCAAGCATCCGGCGTGCCAGTTCAGCGAGCCGCTCGAACGGCTTGTGGCGTTTGATGAGGTGCCTCTCATTGGCTCGCAGGCAGGCGGAGATCAGCTCTGTGCGCGACTCCAGATCGAGCGGCAGACCGGGACCCGCCAGCGCCGCCAGTAACGGATCGCGGATCAGCGTGCCCTTTTCGAGCCAGTCACGGGTCTGCCCGGCATAATCATCGATCTGCTCCAGCAGCACCGGCGCAAAGTTGACCACCGCCCGGGCATCCGGATTGTGCTCCAGATGCGCCGCCATGTCGGAGTAGTCTTTGATGCCATGCAGATAGACCCAGGGCAGATGGTAGTCGCTTTGCTCCGGCCCTTTGTAGTAGGGCTGGTGCATGTGCCAACAGAGAACAACATTGAGGCGTTTTCCCTCAGCGGACATAGCGCAAAACCTGCCCAAGCATATCCGGCGTTACCAGCACCACCCCACCTTCGGAGACGTAAAAACGCTCGGCATCCGCGACCGGATCTTCACCGATGATGGTACCTTCGGGAATCTCGCAGCCCCGGTCGATAACCGCATTGCGGATACGGCAGTTACGACCGATATTGACGTCGGGCAGGATCACCGACTTCTCCACCTCGGTGAAGGAGTTGATGCGAACATTGGAGAACAGCAGAGAGTTCTTCACCTGAGAACCGGAGATGACACACCCGCCAGAGACTAGGGAGTCCACTGCCATGCCGCGGCGCTCCTCGTCATCGAAGACAAACTTGGCCGGCGGCAGCTGTTCCTGATAGGTCCAGATCGGCCAAGTATGATCATAGAGGTTCAGCGGCGGCGTCACCCCAGTCAGCTCTAGATTTGACGCCCAGAAGGAGTCGATGGTGCCCACATCGCGCCAGTAGCCCTGCTCACCGCTCTCTACATCACGGAACGGATAGGCGCGAATGCGGTACTCTTTGATCACCTTGGGGATGATGTCCTTGCCAAAATCCCGCGAGGAACCCGCGGTGTCAGCATCCTTGATCAGCTGTTCGTAGAGGAATTTGGTGTTGAAGACGTAGATGCCCATGGAAGCCAGCGCCGTACTGTCACGCCCGGGCATTGGCTTAGGGTGTTCCGGCTTCTCCTGAAACTCGAGGATGCGGCTCTCCGCATCCACCGCCATCACGCCGAACGCCTTGGCCGTCTCCAGATCGACCTCGATACAGCCGACGGTCAAATCCGCACCCGACTCCACATGCTCGGCAATCATCGCACCATAGTCCATCTTATAGATGTGATCGCCGGCCAGGATTAGTACGTAATCGGGGTTGTGTGAGCGCAGGATGTCGAGATTCTGATAAACCGCGTCAGCAGTCCCCTCATACCAGTTGTTCTCGATCCGCTGCTGCGCCGGCAGCAGCTCCACATACTCGCCGAACTCGCCACGCAGAAACCCCCAGCCACGCTGGACGTGCAAAATCAGTGAATGCGCCTTGTATTGGGTCAGCACACAAATTTGGCGAATACCAGAGTTGATACAGTTGGAGAGCGGGAAGTCGATGATGCGAAATTTGCCACCGAAGGGGACGGCAGGTTTGGAACGCCATTTCGTCAGATGCTTAAGCCTGGAACCGCGCCCTCCGGCAAGGATCAGGGCGAGGGTGTTGCGCGTCAGGCGACTAACAAAACGTGGATTCTGGTCGGACATTAGACTTCCCTCCATGACCGGGTACTCTGCACAGCGAAATATCAACAAGGCGTCGTATTGGCATGGCGGTATGGTACCATCATGCACCCTTTCAAGCGTACCGGAAAAGGCGGAATTTCTTCCATGACACAAGTGATCAAGGCCACTGTTGCTGAACCCCTGCAACGTATTATCGAGGCGCGTCACCACGACCCTTTTGAGGTGCTTGGGCGACATCTCACAGGCAAAAAAGTCGAGGTCACCGTGTTTCTGCCTCGCGCCAGGAAGGTGACCCTGAGTGACATTGATGAGCCCCTGGAAAGAATCGAAGGCACCGACCTGTTTCGCGGCAAATTCAAGGCCGCCAAACTCCCCGAACGCTACCAGCTCGAATGGTTCGATGAACAGGGCGCACGCCATCAGCAATACGACCCCTACTGTTTCACCCCACAGCTGCCGGACTTCGACCTGCATCTGTTCGGCGAGGGACGCCATCGCCACGCCTACCGCTTCCTGGGCGCCCATCCGTGGCAGGCGGATGGCATCGACGGCGCGCTCTTCTCCGTCTGGGCCCCCATCGCGCAACGGGTCTCGGTGGTCGGCGACTTCAACCAGTGGGACGGCCGCACCCATTCGATGCGGGTACGCGGCAGCACTGGCATCTGGGAGCTGTTCATCCCCGGCATCGGCAGTGGCCACTTCTACAAGTTCGAGATCCGCACCCACTCCGGAGAGATCAGCCTGCGCAGCGACCCCTACGGCAACGCCTTCCAGCTGCGACCGGAGAGCGCAGGCATCATCTGCGCTGAAACCTATCAGTGGCAAGACCAGGGCTGGCTGGAATCACGCCGCAGCTTCGACTGGCAACACCAGCCGATGTCCGTCTATGAGGTCCATCTCGGCTCCTGGCAGCGAGATGAAAACGGCGATTTCCTCAACTATCGGGAGCTAGCCCATCGCCTCTGCGACTACGTTCAACAGACTGGCTTCACCCACATCGAGCTGCTGCCGATCACCGAGCACCCGCTGGACGCCTCCTGGGGCTACCAGACCACCGGCTACTTTGCCCCCACCAGCCGCTTCGGCAGCCCCGATGACTTCCGCTACTTCGTCGACCATCTACACCAGCACGGCATCGGCGTGATCCTCGACTGGGTGCCAGCCCACTTCCCGCGGGATCGTCACGCACTGGCGCGCTTCGACGGTTCGGCGCTCTACGAGCATGAAGACCCACGCCAGGGTGAGCATCAGGACTGGGGCACCCTGATCTTTAATTTTGGCCGCAACGAGGTACGCAACTTCCTCATCTCCAGCGCCGTCTACTGGCTGGAGGAGTTCCACATCGACGGGCTGCGAGTCGATGCGGTGGCCTCCATGCTCTACCTCGACTACTCACGCGAAGCAGGCGACTGGATACCCAACAAACATGGCGGCCGGGAGAACCTGGAGGCAGTCGATTTCCTGCACGAACTCAACAGTGTCACCCATGAACTCCACCCCGGCAGCCTGATGATCGCCGAAGAGTCCACCGCCTGGCCGCAAGTGTCACGCCCTACCTGGCTCGGTGGGCTCGGCTTCAGCATGAAGTGGAACATGGGCTGGATGCACGACAGCCTCTCCTATATGTCGAAGGATCCGGTCTACCGCCACTACCACCACGACCTGCTCACCTTCGGCCTGCTCTACAGCTTCACCGAGAACTTCATGCTGCCCTTCTCCCACGACGAGGTGGTGCACGGCAAGGGCTCGATGATCAACAAGATGCCGGGGGATGAGTGGCGTCGCTTTGCCAGCCTGCGCCAGCTCTACACCTACATGTTCACCTACCCCGGTAAGAAGCTGCTCTTCATGGGCAACGAATTCGGCCAGATCAACGAATGGAATGAGGCCAGCAGTCTCGACTGGGTGCTCACCGACACCCACTTTCACGGCGGGCTGCGTCAGCTGGTGGGCGATCTCAACCAACTCTACCGGGAACAGCCTGCGCTGCATCAACTCGACTTCGAGTCGAGCGGATTTGAGTGGATCGACTGCCACGACAGCTCCCAGTCGGTACTCAGCTATCTGCGCAAGGGCACGGATGGCAGCCAGCTCGTGGTGATCCTCAACTTCACCCCGGTGCCACGGGAGAACTACCGCATCGGCCTGCCGCAAGCCGGCAGCTACCATGAGATCCTCAATTCAGACTCCAAATTCTACGCCGGCAGCAACCTCGGCAACGACGGGCAGATTCAGGCGGAACAACTACCCTGGATGAACCAGCCCCACTCCGCGGTGCTGCGACTGCCACCGCTGGGGGCCATTGTGCTGAAGCCGGAAGGTTAAGAAGCCTCTGAACGAATCGTAGACACCACGCCTGCGCAGCGCTTGGTCAGGGCGCTCGCGGCGAGGTGCCGCCACCCCCTTCGCAAGATCTAATCAGACTTGCGGCTGCGTGGGCGGTAGCGCCGGAAATAGTCGACCAGGCCACGGGTGGAACTATCGTGCTCGGCATTGACACCCTCATCCAGCAGCTCGTTAAGGATCACCCCGGCCAGCTGTTTGCCCAGTTCCACGCCCCACTGATCGAAGGAGTTGACCCGCCAGATCACCCCCTGCACAAAGATCTTGTGCTCATAGAGGGCGACCAGCGAACCCAGCCGCTGCGGCGTGATCTTGTCGATCAGCAGGGTGTTGCTGGGCCGGTTGCCGGGAAAGATCTTGTGCGGCAGCAGATCGACGATCTGTTCTGCCTCCATACCGCTTGCCTCAAGCTCCTCGCGTACCTCGCTGCGGGTCTTGCCACGCATCAGCGCCTCGGTCTGCGCCAGGCAGTTGGCGATCAGCTTCTGGTGGTGATCACCCGACTCATTATGGCTGTTGACCGGAGCGATGAAGTCACAGGGGATCATCTGCGTGCCCTGGTGGATCAGCTGATAGAAGGCGTGTTGACCATCGGTGCCGGCAGTACCCCAGACCACCGCCCCGGTGGGGTAACCCACCGGCCGACCAAAGCGGGTGACCCGCTTGCCGTTACTCTCCATATCAGCCTGCTGCAGATAGTCAGGCAGATAGCGCAGATACTGGTCATAAGGAAGAATCGCCTGGGTTCTGGCCTTGGCGAAGTCGTTGTACCAGACCCCAAGCAGCGCCATCACCACCGGCATATTCTCCGACAGATCGGCATTCAAGAAGTGTTCGTCCATCTCGTGGGCGCCATCGAGCAGCTCATAGAAGCGCTGCATGCCGATGGCGATGGCAATCGGCAGCCCGATCGCCGACCAGAGTGAGTAACGCCCCCCCACCCAGTCCCAGAACTCGAACATATTTGCGGTATCGATGCCAAACTCGGCAACCTTCTCGGCATTGGTCGAGACCGCCACAAAGTGACTGGCCACCGCCCGCTCATCAGCCAGCGATTCGAGCAGCCAGCTGCGGGCGGTAAAGGCGTTGGTTAGGGTCTCCTGGGTGGTGAAGGTCTTGGAAGCAACGATGAACAGGGTGGTCTCCGGGTCGAGCCACTTCAGCGTCTCGATCAGGTGCGTCGCATCCACATTGGAGACAAAATGGACACGCAGGTCGGGGCGCTGATAGTGCTTCAGCGCCTCACACACCATCAGCGGTCCGAGATTGGAGCCACCGATACCGATGTTCACCACATCGGTGATTTCGCGCCCGGTGAAGCCTTTCCAGCTCCCCGAGCGGACCGATTCGGAGAAGGCCTCCATCTTCTCCAACACCGCATTGACCTGCGGCATCACATCCTCGCCATCGGCCCAGATCGGCCTGTTGCTGCGATTGCGCAGCGCCACATGCAACACCGCCCGGTCTTCGGTGTTATTCAGGCGGTCACCTGAAAACATGCGTCGGCGCCAGCCGTCCACATCGACCCGTCGCGCCAGATCGAGTAACAATTGCATGCTCTTGGGCGTAATGCGGTTTTTCGAGTAGTCGAGCAGGATCCCGCAGCTGCGCAACAAAAACTGCTCGGAGCGCTCCGGGTGTTCGGCAAACAGATCCCGCATCTGAATCGGTGCAATCTCTTCCCAATGCTCCTGCAGAGCAGCCCACTCCTCGGTGTGATTTGTTTCAGTCATGATCCGGATTATTGCTTGTTGTGAGTCTACTACGGGTTCTGGTGTGGCATCCGCCAGCGGAGCGCTGATCATTTCAGTGGCAGCACAGCCTGTGATGCGGGAGATAAACCAGAAATTCTCCAACGATTTTAGTTGTTCACAAATGGTAAAGAAGAAGCCTCCAGCTATTCAAGCAACCAGAGGAAAATAATCGAGGTTTTTTGCTGTCATCCCTGCATTGCTTTGATTTAGAATTCTTGCAGCAGGAAAACTGAAGCAGAATCCACGCCCGTGGCGATATATCGAGAGCGATGGCTGAAGTAACCAAACAGAACACCGCCCCTCCCCTCAACATCCTATTTGTTGTCAGTGAGGCGGTGCCACTGATCAAAACCGGCGGTCTGGCCGATGTCGCCGGCAGCCTGCCGGCCGCCCTGCGCAGCCTGGGACACGACTGCCGTCTGGTGCTGCCCGCCTTCCCGGAGGCGCTGCGCCACACGCAGCAGATCGAGACAATCAGCCAACTGCGGCTGTTTGGCTACAACGAACCGGTCAATCTGCTCTATGGGCACTGCGGCGAGCATCAGCTCCCAGTCTATCTGGTGGATGCACCGCACTTCTTCAACCGCGAAGGCAACCCCTACCTCTCACCGACAGGCGATACCTGGGCCGACAATGCCGACCGCTTTGCGCTGTTCTGCCGCGCTGCGGTTGAGATCGCCGTCGACCGGGCCGGCGGCAACTGGCGACCAGATCTGGTGCATGCCCACGACTGGCAGGCAGGTCTAGTACCGGCGCTGCTCTCGGTCGAAACCAATCGCCCTGCCAGCGTCTTCACCATCCACAATCTAGCCTACCAGGGTCTGTTCGACCAAGAGACATTCCAGCGGCTTGGACTCCCGAAGAGCTTCTGGTCCCCCGAAGGATTAGAGTTTTACTGGCAGCTCTCATTCATCAAGGGTGGCATTGCCTACGCCGACCGGATCACCACCGTCAGCCCCACCTATTCCCAGGAGATCCAGACCCCGGAGTACGGTTACGGGCTGGAGGGGCTGCTGCAGCACCGCCGCCACCACTTCAGCGGCATTCTCAACGGCATC
Source organism: endosymbiont of Ridgeia piscesae (assembly GCF_001443665.1). NCBI lineage: Bacteria > Pseudomonadati > Pseudomonadota > Gammaproteobacteria > endosymbiont of Ridgeia piscesae. Next base: position 40,452 of record NZ_KQ557134.1, read on the forward strand.
GACTACCACGCTTGGGATCCGGAAAATGACCCAGCCATTGCAGAGCCCTTCAATGCCGACCATTTCACCCACAAGCGTCTCAACAAACTGGCACTGCAGCGGGAGTTAGGCCTGCCCGAAGACGAACATATCCAGCTGTTTGGCTATATCGGCCGACTGGTGGAACAGAAAGGTGTCGACCTGATCCTGCAGGTACTGCCTGGCATCATCGACTCAGGCGCGCAGGTAGTGTTTCTCGGCAGCGGCAACCCGGATCTGGAACAGGCGCTGAAGAAGATCAGCAATAAATACCATAGCCGGGTAGGAGTCAGGATCGGTTACGATGAAGGGCTAGCGCATCGCATCGAGGCGGGCTGCGACTGTTTTCTAATGCCCTCCCGCTTCGAGCCCTGCGGCCTGAATCAGATCTACAGCCTACGCTATGGCACTGTGCCGATCGTACGCCGCACCGGCGGACTGGCCGACACGGTGGTCGACGTCAGCCCCGCCACCCTGGCCAACGGCACAGCCAACGGCTTCGTCTTCGACCAGGCGAACGGTTCCAGCCTGTGGCAGGCAGTGGAGCGGGCCATCGAGTTTTACCAGCGCGGCGAGGTGGAGTGGTGCATCCTCGCCACCAGCGGTATGAAACAGGATCTCAGCTGGGAGAACAGCGCCGCCCACTATGTCGATCTCTATCGTCAGACATTGGTGCGCTAAAATTGTCTGAAGCCCCCCTGCCCCCGGGCAACAAAAACCCCGAGGCTAAACAAGGCCCCGGGGTCTGATGTCGAACCGTCTCTGAAGCTGGATCAGGCCGCTTGAATTGGGATCGCATCGCCGGTCCGCGTGACCCGGTTCTGCTCGTTCAGATAGACCAGGGTCGGCTTGAACTGCTCCAGCTCCTGCTCGTCCAGCCCGGCATAGGCGCAGATGATGACCCGATCGCCCGGATCCGCCTTGTGCGCCGCCGCACCATTCACCGAGATGATGCGGGAGCCGGCCTCGGCACGGATCGCGTAGGTGGTAAAGCGCTGCCCATTGGTCACATTGTAGATCTGGATCTGTTCGTACTCGCGGATGCCTGCCAGATCGAGCAGATCGCTGTCCACCGCACAGGACCCCTCGTAGTCGACCTCTGAATGGGTGACACAGGCGCGGTGCAGTTTGCATTTGAGAACAGTCAACAACATCTATCGAGGCTCCGTTTCACTGAACCGGTAATTATTATCGATCTTGATCCGCCCATCAATCCCCGGATGGCGACAAAGAGACCCGCAGATTATCGATCAGCCGCGCCCTGCCCAGATAGGCGGCAGCCAGCACCACCAACTCAGAGGTTCCGCGAGCCGCAGGCTGCAGATCATCGGCCGAAAGGATCTCAACATAGTCGGGGCGAAAACCTGACGATTCAAGGCTTTTTTTCGCCTTCGACAGCAGTTCCGCCGGGTTTGGCTCGGCCGACTTCAAACCCTCGGCCACCATCTGCAGGGCCGCATAGAGTGCCGGTGCACGTTTGCGCTCATCCTCAGTCAGATAACCATTGCGCGAACTACGCGCCAGCCCGTCTGGCTCCCGACTGGTGGGCACACCAACGATCTGCAGCGGCATCGCCAGATCCGCCACCATACGGCGGATCACCATCAGTTGCTGGAAGTCTTTCTCACCAAACAGCGCCAGATCGGGCTGCACCATATTGAACAACTTGCAGACCACCGTTGCGACACCGGCGAAGTGGCCGGGACGACTGGCACCACACAGCATGTCGGAGATCAGTGGCACCTCGACGCGGGTCTGCGCCGCCTGACCCGCCGGATAGATGGTCTCCACGCTGGGCAAAAACAACAGATCGACCCCAGCCGCCGCGAGCTTCTCCCAGTCAGCCGCCAGGGTACGAGGGTAGCTCTCCAGATCCTCACCCGCAGCAAACTGCAGCGGGTTGACGAAAATGCTGACAACACAACGTTCAGCGCGCTTTTGGGCCGCCTCCACTAACGTCATATGACCCGCATGCAGATTACCCATGGTGGGCACAAAAGCGACCCGCTCACCGCCCGCTCGCCACTCACGCACCCGTTGGCGCAGCGCCTCGATACTCGCTGTCTGCTGCATTGCCAATCTCAGAAGGCCTGCTCAAGCGTGGGGAAACCGCCATCGCGTACCGCCGCCACATAGGCCTGAAAGGCACCTTCGATACTGCCAGCGCCACCAAGGAAGTCGCGCACAAAACTGGCCGGATTGGGATTCATGCCCAGCATGTCATAGACCACCAGTACCTGACCATCACAGCTGCTGCCGGCGCCAATGCCGATCACCGGTATCTCGAGCGTGGCGCTGACCTCGGCCCCCAAGCTGGCTGGCACACACTCCAGCACCAGCAGATCGGCCCCTGCCTCCTGCAGCTCGTAGGCCTCCTTCAAGATCCGCGCCGCGGCCACATCATCGCGCCCCTGCACCCGGTAGCCACCGAGCTTGTGCACCGACTGGGGCAGCAATCCCAGGTGAGCACAAACCGGAATACCCTGTTCCGTCATGCGCCGCACGCTCTCCAGCACCGGCCCACCGCCCTCCAGCTTGACCATCTGTGCGCCGCCCTCTTGCATCAGCCGCGCCGCACTGCGCAGCGCCTGCTCCGGCGAAGCGTAACTCATGAAGGGCAGGTCGACGATCAGCAGCGGATTATGGCAAGCCCGGGCGACGTTACGGGCATGGTAGACCATCTCGTCAAGACTGACCGGCAGAGTGGTCGACTGGCCCTGCACCACCATGCCCAGAGAATCCCCCACCAGCAACAACTCGATCCCGGCCTGCTCCATCAGCCGGGCGAAGCTGGCGTCGTAGCAGGTCAGGCAGCTGATCTTGCGCCCATCGCGCTTCATCTCGCGCAGGCGCGTCACTGTAATCTTGTTCGACGACACGGGCGTGCCTCCCCTGAAAACAACAATTGTTTGGCAGCAATTCTATTGAGGGAGTCAATAATAGCAAGTGATTCAGCCCGATTCATCGCCCACAGCGGCCGCGCGCAGGCTTCAGCTTACACCTGCCGAAACCCGCTCAGAGCCGCTGCAGACCATCCCTGGAAATATGTTGAAGCAACGCCTGCAATGACCCCGCTCCAGGGATTACCAGCCCAGCCGGGGCAACCTCGGCCAGCGGCAGCAGTACAAAAGCACGCTGTGTCATCTCAGGATGGGGGATCTGTAATCGATCCGTCTGCACCACCCGGTCAGCATAGAGCAACAGATCAAGATCGAGGGTGCGTGGTCCCCAGCGCTCGCCATCCCACCTGCGCTGGTGCGCCGCTTCGATGGCCTGAGTCTGATCCAACAGCGCTTGCGGTGACAACGTTGTCCGCAACAGGATGACAGCGTTGATGTAGTCGGGTTGGTCCGGCGGCCCCAACGGGCGGCTGCGATAGAGGGATGAGTGGCTTGTCAGCGAACTGCCTGGCAGTCTATCGAGCTCATCAAATGCGCACCTGATCTGGGCCTCAGGGTCGGCCAGGTTGCTGCCGAGAGCGATGTAGACTGAGCGCGGGGCCGGCTCAGCCATCGACCGGCTTGTCCTCGCCGTCCGGTTTGCGCCGCCGCCGACGCCGGCGGCGTCGTTTCTGCTCGGTTGGTTCGGGTTGTGGACTCGCGTTTTCCTTCTGGAAATCGGTCCACCAGGCGGCCAGTTCCGAGTCTGTCTCCCCCGCCTCGGCGCGCAGCAGCAAAAAGTCGTAGGCGGCGCGAAATTTGGGGTGGGTAATCAGACGCTGGGGGCGTTTACCGGCGCGGTTCTCGAAACGCGGCTGTAATTGCCAAATGTCACGCATCGGGTAGCCGAAGCGTTTGGGGATCGAAACCAACTGATTTTGTGCCGACAATACCTCACGCCCCGCATCCTGCAGCGCAGGCACCGCCGCCAGCCCCTCCTCCATATACTGCCCGGCGAGTCGCCGCACCGGTTCCCACAGCAGCACTGCAAACAGAAACGCCGGAGTGACCGGCTTCTCCTCACGGATACGCTGGTCAGTATTACTCAGCCCTCGATTGACGAAGGTGATGGGGAAGTCGTGCTCCTCGTGGGAGAGTGCCTCTTCAGTGGCGGGAAAGAGTCGACTAAAGAGACCGTAATGGCGCAGCTTTTCGAAGGTTTCGAGGGCCGAGCCACCGAGAAACAGCTTCAGCACCTCTTCGTAGAGGCGCGCTGACGGCACCTCCTGCAACAGGCCGCTGAGACGTTCGATGGGGGCCTCAGTCTGCTCCTCGATGAGGAATCCAAGCTTGCCGGCAAAACGCACCGCCCGCAACATGCGCACCGGATCCTCACGATAACGCTGTTCAGGATCGCCGAGCAGCCGCAGCCGGCCCTCGCGCAGGTCCTGCATACCGTTTGCGTAGTCGAGCACGGAGAAGTCCTCGATATCGTAGTAGAGGGCGTTGATGGTGAAGTCGCGACGCTGCGCATCCTCGTCGATGGTACCGTAGACGTTATCGCGCAGGATCATGCCATTTTCCACCTGGCGCTGATCCTGCTGTTCACCATCCCCCATACTACGGAAGGTGGCGACCTCGATGATCTCCCGGCCGAAATGGACATGCGCGAGGCGGAAGCGGCGGCCGATCAGGCGGCAGTTGCGAAACACCTGCCGCACCTGCTCCGGGCGGGCATCGGTGGCCACATCGAAATCTTTTGGCTCGCGCCCCAACAGCAGGTCGCGCACCCCTCCGCCCACCAAGCAGGCCCGATAGCCGGCATTTTTCAGCCGATAGAGCACCTTGAGTGCGTTTTCACTGATGTTGGAGCGAGAGAGATTGTGCTCAGGCCGGGCAATAACAACTGGTGTAACGATTTTCTCTGTCCTTGGTGATTGAATAAAAAAATGTGCTCAGGCCATTGTGCCTGGCAGCAAGGTCAGTATAATACCGGCTTTCTCGCGACGTTGCTCCCTTCGTCTAGCGGTTAGGACGCTGGCCTCTCACGCCGGTAACAGGGGTTCGATTCCCCTAGGGAGTACCATCTTCCCCCCCTCCTCTCTGATGCTCATCGCGCGGACCATACACGCCAAAAAAGTAGGCGGCACATACGCAATAAAAAAGGGCCTGTGACAAACACAGACCCTTGCAGGCGCTCATCCGCTCCGGATCAAAGATCCGCGGCGATCTTCTTCAGATACTCCGCAAAATCAGCGCCGATCTCAGAGTGTGCCAGGCCATATTCAACGGTCGCCTCCATGTACCCCTCTTTGCTGCCGCAGTCATAGCGCTTGCCCTTGACGCGATAGGCGCGCACCTTCTCATACTTCAGCAGTTCCGCAATCGCATCGGTCAGCTGGATCTCACCGCCGGCGCCACGCTTGGTCTTCTCCAGCAATTCGAAGATACGGGGGGTCAGGATATAGCGCCCGACCACCGCCAGATTGGAGGGTGCATCTTCCGGATTCGGCTTCTCCACGATCGAGGTAATGATCGCAGTCTCGCCGTCATCTTCCGCGATCTCGACGATACCGTACTTGTTGGTCTCCTCCGGCGGAACCTCTTCCACTAGGATCACACTGCACTGGTACTTTTCGTAGACCTCCGCCATCTGCGCCAATGCCCCCTTACCACCATCACCTTTGATCAGGTCGTCCGCCAGGGTTACTGCAAAGGGTTCGTCGCCCACCACCGGCTTGGCGCAGAGCACAGCATGGCCCAGACCGAGGGCCTCAGCCTGTCGCAGATAGATACATGAGACATTCGAAGGCAACACATTCTGTACGATCTTCAACAGTTTGTGTTTGCCAGCAGCTTCCAGCTCGCTCTCCAGCTCGTAGTTTTTATCAAAGTGATCGGGGATCGCGCGTTTCTGACGCCCAATGATGAAGACCAGGTTGTCCACGCCGGCCTCTTCTGCCTCTTCCGCCGCATACTGAATCAGCGGTTTGTCCACGATAGGCAACATCTCTTTGGGGTTGGCTTTGGTGGCGGGTATGAAACGGGTTCCCATCCCGGCTGCAGGAAAGACGGCTTTACGTATCTTTTTACTCATCCTCAGTCCTTGGTGTTTGGTGCTTTTCTTAGATAGTTCGGATGACGATCCGAAACCCGTCTGAGAGTATGATCGCCCCACAGGGGTGTCAATCGATCCAACTATTTGTCAGCCGATAATGTCGATTCGGTTACATCCGCATTGATCTGACGCAGCGCCGCCAGCGGATCCGCCGCGGCGGTAATCGGTCGTCCGACCACCAGATAGCTGGAACCGGCAGCGATCGCCTCCCCCGGCGTCATCACCCGTCGCTGATCATCGGCAGCCGCATCCTTTGGTCTTACTCCTGGCGTCACCAGCAGGAAGTCGCCGCCCACTGCAGCGCGGATTGCCCCGGCCTCTCGCGGCGAGCAGACCACGCCATCTAACCCAGCGCTTTTTGTCAGGTGGGCTAGGCGAAACACATTTTCCGCCGGGGTGCCGTGGAAACCGACCTCGGCGATATCCTCCCTCGAAAGACTGGTCAGGATAGTCACCGCCACCAACTTCGGCCGCTGGGCATGGCGTTCCAGGCGCTCCCTGGCCGTCTCCATCATGCGACGTCCGCCCGACGCATGCAGATTGATCATCCAGACACCCAGATCTGCTGCCGCATCACAGGCCGCAGCTACGGTATTCGGAATATCGTGGAACTTGAGGTCGAGAAAGACCGCAAACCCGCGTACCGAAAGGCTCTCGACAAAGCCGGGGCCCAGACGGGTGAACATCTCCTTGCCGACCTTAAGATGGCACAGAGAGGGCTCTAGCTGATCCACCAGCTGCAACGCCTTCTGCTCCTCAGGAAAATCCAGGGCGACAATCACCCGCGAACCTGTCTCACTCATCACTGCTCCTCCCGCAAACCACATGCTTCAGGGCCGCTCAAGCGACCCCGCCGTTTTGGGCTGGCTTGATGCTACCCCAGCTCATGCAACTCGGACACTGCCAGTGGAGCTTCTTAGCGTTGAATCCACACTGCTCACACTGGTAGGCTGCCTGCCTCTCCAACATCTGCTCTACTGCCTGCTTCAGGGTTGCCAGGGTTTCACCCGCCGCCCCCGTCTGCTGCAGATTCAGGGTGACTAGCTTATCCAGCCCCTTGAGGTCGGGATGGGCCGCCAGATGTTTAAGGACAAACGCCTCAGCCGCCTGCGCCCCCTCTCTGTTCTGGATCAGATCAGTCAGCATCAGCATCAGCTCGCTGCCGGCATGGCGGCTGTAGAGCCCCTGCAGATAGTCGAGCAACGACTCATCCTGCTGCAAGCGCTGGTAGCACTCCTGCAACATCGGCAGCACCTCTGGCAAATAGGCCGGCTCCTGCCCCTCGACTCGCTTGCAGCCCTTGATCACTGCCTTACAGTCGCCGGCGTGCATCGCAATATCAGCCCGGATCAGCGTCACCCGTACGTTGCTTCTGTCTCGGGCGGCGGCCTTTTTCAGCTGCGCCAGCGCAACCCCCGGGTCGCTTTCGGCCAATGCCTGCAACGCCAGCTCACAATGAAAGTGGGAGATGCGGCTGGAGAGCCCCCGTTCACCCGCCACCTTGAGCCGCTCGGCAGTCTCCAGGCAACGTTGCCAATCCTTCTCCTGCTGAAAGATCTCCAACAGATTGGATAACGCTTGGCGCTTGTAGAAACGACTCTCGGCCAGCTCGCTGAAGAGGTTCTCCGCGCGATCAAAGAGCCCGGCCCGCATATAGTCCTGACCCAACTCCAGCAACGCCTGGGCGCGCTGCTGCCCATGCAGGCTGGGACGAGCAATCAGATTCTGATGAATGCGGATCGCCCGCTCAACCTCACCGCGACGGCGAAACAGATTACCCAGGGCGAGGTGGGTCTCCACCGTCTCGCTATCCACCTCGACCATCTTCACCAGCAGGTCGATCGCCTTATCCGGCTGTTCGTTGAGCAGAAAGTTGAGGCCTTTGAGATACTGCGGCGACCATTCGCGAGCCGCTGTGCGCTCCTGCTTCGATACACTTCGGCGCGCCGCCCACCAGCCTGACGCAGCAGCGACCGGAAGGAGTAACAACAACAACTCCAGCATGAGGGATTTTCCTTTAAGGAGCCTCTGAATGAATCATGAACGGCAGCATTGCGATCCAAATTGCCCGCTGCTGCGCTGGAAATCTAGGCAATAGACCAGCTATTACCTGCGATTTCCGCCTCGCATCAGAAAACTTGGCCTCACAACTCTGCTCGCCCAGATTCATTCAGAGGCTCCTTAGCGATCCTGCAAAGGTAGCGAGCGGAGGTTTTTCACCTCCGCAATAGCCTCACGTTCACGCCGCCTGAGCTGAGCGTTCTCACGCTTGACGCCCAAGATCACGCCCATCCCGGAGAGGATACCCAGCAGCATACCGATACCCAAGGCGCCGACCATCACCAGCGAGAGCGGAAACTCACGGGCGCCAAAATAGAAGTTAAGCAACACCGGGTCGGCGTTCAGTGCAGCAAACGCTGCCGCCAAGATCATCAGCAGAAGGAACAGCAACAGTTTAATAATGCGCACCTGGGGCCCCCAATGTTTCCCGGACTGAGTGGGCTATTCTCTCGTAATTGTCTGCCGGTTGGAAATAGGCGTTGCGCTGATCTGGATCATTCAGACATGTTCATCCACCAATCCCCGCGATACAGGTTGAACCTGCTGCAGCGGCATGGCGTTTGCCGCCTGCCGATCATCGCCCCCCTGATCCGCATCGGCACCCCCTCCCTTCTCCTGCTGATGATCGAAGGTGCGTGGATCGCGCTGCCCCACATCCACATCCGCCAGATTGATATTGGCCTCACCCAGCATCTCCCGCAACCGTGGTAGCGCCGCCTCGATCGCATCCCGGGTGGCGGCATGTTGCGCAACAAAGCTGACGCTGGCCTGATCGTTTTGCAGCGACACGCGAATCTCCAGTGGCCCCAGGTGGGGGGGACTGAGGCGCACCTCCGCCTGCTGGATATTACGCCCGATCATCCACTGCAGACGATCTCCCAGCGACTGATTCCACTCTGGCTGTCCGACTGGCATATCGAGTCGCAGACCCATCGCTGGTAGTGAACGCGTCGCAGACGCATTTGACTGGACGCCCGCCAGCCCCCCACTCAGCAGCGAATCAACCAGCCGCGATTCACCAACAGCAGCGGCCGGCTCACCCTGACCAGCCAGGGCAGACGTCATCTGCAATCGCCCTGCACCATCCAGCAGGCGATCAAACTGCACTTGCTGCTGCGCCGCCATATCGGTTGCTCCCGGCATCAACAGCTGCTCCATCCTGGGCAGTCCCCCTGCCGCTGGCGGCAAGGCCTTGCCGCCAGCGGCAGGCAGATGCGGCAAACCGGCGCCATCCGGGAGGGCGGCAGCAAGCTGCATCCCGGCGAACTCAAGAAACTTCATGAAATCGGATGCCTGTTCAGCATCTACCACCAGTTCGCTGGCCCCTTCCATCCCAGGCCCCTCCTGAGGAGCAGTTTCGCTGTGAATCCCGGCAGTGGCTGAGGCCGGGCTAGAGGATGCAGTAGGCAGCATAGCGAGTGGGTTCATGATCTTGCCTCGAGTTAGGGTGCTGGGTTCACCTCCTGCAATGCAGGAAGTGGACCAAACCTGTCGAGGCTAAGCGGGAGAGGTGGTCACACCGCAGGGGGCCTGCGGTGTTCTATCGGAGAAGCAATCGCGCCAGAACGACCCTGCACAGCGCAGAAGGGCTATTTCAGCTCGAGCACATCCTGCATATCAAACAGACCGGCTTGCCGCACTGCAATCCAGCCCGCCGCTCTGACCGCCCCTTTGGCGAAGGTCATGCGACTGGAGGCCTTGTGTACGATCTCGACCCGTTCACCCTCTGTGGCGAACCAGACCGAGTGCTCACCCACTACATCGCCGGCGCGGATGGTCTCGAAACCGATGGTCTTGGCATCCCGTGCACCAGTGTGCCCTTCCCGACCGTAGACCGCACACTCCTTGAGATCGCGCCCAAGCGCCTCAGCCACCACCTCGCCCATACGCAGAGCAGTGCCGGAGGGGGCATCCACCTTGTGACGGTGGTGAGCCTCGATGATCTCGATATCGGCATCCTCTCCCATCACCCGGGCGGCGACCTTCAGCAGATTGAGACAGAGATTCACGCCAACGCTCATGTTGGGGGCGAAGACGATACCGACCTCCTCTGCCGCCTTCTGCAGCCGCTGTTTTTCCGTATCGCTCAGCCCGGTGGTACCGATCACCATCGCCTTGCGATTGGCCTGACAAAGCTCCAGATGGGCCATGGTGGCGGCGGGTGATGTGAAGTCGATCAACACATCAAAATCGCCAAGTACCTCATCCAGTGACACTACGATGCGGATATCCTGCCGGCCGATCCCCGCCAGCTCACCCACATCCATGTCGATAAAAGCGCTCTCCGGGTGTTCCGTGGCGGCACCCAGCACAAGCCCTTCCGCCTCGCTGACCGCCTGCACCAGCGCCCGGCCCATCCGACCTGCGGCACCCACAACAGCTATACGTTTCATCAATTCGCCTCTATCACTCTGCCAGCCTCGAGCACGAGACCCTACAGTTAAAATCACGATTCACCATAAGCGGCAGCAAACTCACGAAGATGGTGTTGATCACTCAAGTCTGCGCGTTTTTGTCTGCCTTGATAGACCGGCAGCCTCAGAACTTCATGCCTTCAAAGAACTTCTTCACCCCATCGAGCCAGCTGCTCGACTGCGGGCTATGGCGGCTGCCGCCCTTTTTCATCGAGGTCTCGAGTTTACGCAGCAACTCCTTCTGCTCATCGGTGAGATGAACCGGCGTCTCCACCAGCACCCGACAGAGAAGATCACCCACCGGACCGCCGCGCACCGGCTTCACGCCCTTGCCACGCATGCGGAACATCTTACCGGTCTGGGTGCCCACTGGGATCTTCAGCAGCACCTTACCGTCCAGAGTCGGCACCTCCAGCTCACCACCCAGCGCGGCGGTGACAAAGCTGATCGGCACCTCGCAGAACAGGGTGTTGTCTTCACGACTGAAGATATTGTGCGGCTTCACCGTCACCTGCACATAGAGATCGCCGGACGGACCACCGTTTTCCCCCGCCTCACCCTCACCGGAGAGACGAATGCGATCGCCGGTATCGACACCGGCCGGCACCTTCACCGAGAGGGTCTTGTGCTGCTGCACCCGCCCTTGGCCATGGCAGCTGCCACAGGGGTCGCTGATGATGCTGCCCTTGCCGTGGCAACGCGGACAGGTCTGTTGCACTGAGAAGAAGCCCTGCTGCATGCGCACCTGCCCGTGGCCACCGCACGTATCGCAGGTCTTCGGGCTGCTGCCCTTCTTGGCACCGGAACCGCCGCAACTGTCGCACTGCACGAAGGTCGGCACACGAATCTTCACCGTGGTACCGGCAACTGCCTCCTCCAGGGTAAGCTTCAGGTTGTAGCGCAGGTCGGCGCCGCGCTGCACCCGCGGACCACCGCCCGCGCCGCCCCGGGCGCCGCCGAAGATGTCGCCAAAGACATCGCCGAAGATGTCACTAAAATTGGCGCTACCACCACCAAAACCGGGCCCACCGCCCATAGAGGGATCAACGCCCGCATGGCCAAACTGGTCGTAGGCGGCGCGCTTCTGCGCATCGGAGAGGATCTCGTAGGCCACCTTGGCCTCCTTGAACTTCTGCTCCGCGTCCGTCGCCTTGTCACCGGTATTGCGGTCGGGATGGTACTTCATGGCGAGCCGTCGGTAGGCCTTCTTGATCTCGGCCTCGCTGGCGTTCTTATTGACGCCCAGTACTTCATAGTAGTCGCGTTTTGACATGTGCTGTCAGCCTGGCTGTGACTAAATTTCTTTCGGCGCAGAGGGCGCAAGGGCGCGCAGAGATCGCAGAGAATTAATTCATTTCATTGTGTCATTGTGTCGGGTGCCTTCCCACGATATGAAAACACTCACATCACAATAAAATTCTTTGCGTACTCTGTGCTCCTCCGCGATCTCCGCGTCCTTAAAACATCAAAACCGTGCACCGGCCCCAAGGCCGATGCACGGTCCAAACTCAAGGCGTTGCCGCCTTATTTCTTGTCGTCCTTAACCTCTTCGAACTCGGCATCGACCACATCATCGCCACCGGCCTGGCTACCGGCATCGGCACCTGCGTCAGCCGCGCCCGCACCAGCGGCACCTGCCGCTGCGCCGGCCTCACCACTCTGCTGGGCGTAGAGCCGTTCCATCATCTTGCCGGAGGCGTCGGTCAGGGCCTTGGTCTTGGCCTCGATGGCGTCCTTATCGTCGCCCTTGATCACCTCTTCCAGATCCTTGATGGCGGCCTCGATGGTCTCCTTCTCGTTGCCTTCCATCTTCTCGTCGCCGAGGTCATCCATCGCCTTCTTCACCGCGTGGATCATATTGTCAGCCTGGTTGCGGCTCCCCGCCAGCTCCTGGAACTTTTTGTCCTCCTCGGCGTGGGCCTCGGCATCCTTCACCATGCGCTCGACCTCATCATCGCTGAGACCGGAGGAGGCCTTGATCACGATCGACTGCTCCTTGCCGGTGGCCTTGTCCTTGGCTGACACATTCAGGATGCCGTTCGCATCGATGTCGAAGCTGACCTCGATCTGCGGCATGCCGCGCGGTGCCGGCGGGATATCGGTCAGATCGAAACGTCCCAAGGACTTGTTGGCCGCCGCCTGCTCACGCTCGCCCTGCAGCACATGCACGGTGACTGCAGTCTGGTTATCGTCAGCGGTAGAGAAGGTCTGGCTGGCGCTGGTCGGGATGGTGGTGTTCTTCTCGATCAGCTTGGTCATCACGCCGCCCAGGGTCTCGATACCCAGTGACAGCGGGGTGACGTCGAGCAGCAGCACGTCCTTGACGTCGCCGCCTAGCACACCGCCCTGGATGGCAGCGCCGATGGCAACCGCCTCGTCGGGGTTGACGTCGCGGCGGGGCTCTTTACCGAAGAAGGCCTGCACCTGCTCCTGCACCTTGGGCATACGACTCTGACCACCGACCAGGATCACCTCGTCGATATCGGAGGTGGAGATACCGGCATCCTTCAGCGCCACCTTGCAGGGCTCGATGGTGCGGGTCACCAGATCGTCCACCAACGCCTCCAGCTTGGCACGGCTCAGTTTGATATTGAGGTGTTTGGGGCCGGTCTGGTCAGCGGTGATATAGGGCAGATTGATGTCAGTCTGCTGACTGCCGGAGAGCTCGACCTTGGCCTTCTCTGCAGCCTCTTTCAGACGCTGCAGGGCCAGTGGGTCGTTGCGCAGGTCGAAACCCTGCTCCTTTTTGAACTCCTCAACCAGGAAGTCGATGATGCGCATGTCGAAGTCTTCACCACCGAGGAAGGTATCACCGTTGGTGGAGAGCACCTCGAACTGGTGCTCGCCGTCGATCTCGGCGATCTCGATGATCGAGATATCGAAGGTACCGCCACCCAGGTCGTAGACCGCCAGGGTCTGGTCGCCACGCTTCTTGTCCATGCCGTAGGCCAGAGCCGCGGCGGTGGGCTCGTTGATGATGCGCTTGACATCGAGGCCGGCGATGCGACCAGCGTCCTTAGTCGCCTGACGCTGGGAGTCGTTGAAGTAGGCCGGCACGGTGATGACCGCCTCGGTCACCTCTTCACCGAGGTAGTCTTCGGCGGTCTTCTTCATCTTCTGCAGGATCTTGGCGGAGATCTCCGGCGGTGCCATCTTCTTACCGTTAACCTCGACCCAAGCGTCGCCGTTGTCGGCCTTGACGATTTTATAGGGCACCATGTCCACGTCGCGCTGCACCACTTTGTCCTGAAACATGCGGCCGATCAGGCGCTTGATCGCAAACAGAGTGTGGTGGGGATTGGTGACGGCCTGGCGCTTGGCGCTCTGGCCGACCAGGACCTCACCGTCGTTGGCATAGGCGATGATGGAGGGGGTGGTGCGGTCGCCCTCGCTATTTTCGATGACCTTGGTGGTGTCGCCTTCCATCACAGCCACGCAGGAGTTGGTGGTACCGAGGTCGATGCCGATGATCTTACCCATGATTCAAACTCTCCAAAAATAGCTAATAATTCGTAATCTTTTGACTGCCCCTAAACTGGGGTCAATCTGTAAAACTTCAAGCCTGCTCATCGACCGGCGCACTTGGCACCCGCGACACTATCACCATCGCCGGGCGAAGCAGCCGGCCATTCAGGCTGTAGCCCTTCTGCACCACCGCCACCACGGTGTTCGGCTCCACATCGTCGCGCTCCTGCATCGACATCGCCTGGTGCAACTCCGGATTGAAGGCCTCGCCCTCGGGGTCGATCTGCTCGACCTGGTTTTTGCCCATCACATCGTTCAGCAGTTTCAGGGTCAGTTCAGTACCCTCACGCAGTCTGGCCACATCGACGTTCTCATCCTGGGCGGCTTGGTGGCCCAGTTCAAGGCTGTCCCAGACTTGCAGTAGATCCTGGGTGAAACGATCCAGCGCGAACTTGTGGGCGTTCTCCAGATCCCGTTCGTGGCGTTTACGCAGGTTCTCGATCTCGGCACGGGCGCGCACCAGCGCATCCCAGTGCTCGTCTGCCTTGCTGCGAGCATCCTCCAGCAGGCGCACCAGATCCTTTTCGGCAACCACCTCGACCGACTCTGCATCAACCACTTCGGCCGCGTTCTCCGGGGCCACCATCTCTTCAGCCTGCTCTGACTGCTGCTTCTCTTCCACTGTTTCCAAACCTCAAATTTTCAGTTTTAATATAGTGCGATTACGGCCAGATGGGGTCGCTTATTTGTTTTTCAAGGCGGCGCCAAGAATCTTTGCGGTGACATCGACAATGGGAATGACACGCTCATAGTTCATCCGCGTTGGGCCAATCACACCCAACATGCCAACCACCCGGTCGTCCACCCGGTAGGGGGCGGTCACCACTGAGCAACCATTGAGCAGCTGGTAGCCCGACTCTTCGCCGATAAAGATCTGCACCCCGTCGGCGTGCAGAAACTGGTCGAGCAGATGCAGAATCTCGCGCTTCTCGGTGAAGGCGTCGAACAGACCGCGCAGTTGCTGCAGGCTGGCCAGATCCTCGAACTCCATCAGATTAGTCTGACCTGCGATCAGGCAGTCCTCCTTCGCCTCGCTGGTATCGACCACCTCACCCGCCATCTCCAGCGCCTGCGCCATGGAGTGATCCAGATGCTCGCGGGCACTGTTCAACTGCTGCAGCACGCTGCTGCGCACCGCGGCCATCTCCTGCCCGGAGAAGGAGTGGTTCAAAAAATTGGCGGCCTGGTCCAGCTCGGCCCGGGTGAAATCCCGGTGGGTATTGAGGATACGATTGTTGACCTCACCATCCGCCGTCACCAGGATCGCCAGCACCCGTCGCTCCGACAGGGGCAGAAATTCGATCTGACGAAACTCCGTGTGTTTGCGGCGCGGCACTGTCACCACGCCTGCCATATGGGTGACCCCGGAGAGCATCTGCGAGGCGGAGGCCAGCAGCCCGCTCATATCTGTCGCCTGCGTCAGCTGCAGCTGCTCGCGCAGGTTCTCCACCTCGCGCGCCTTGAGGCGCTTTACGGTAAGCAGAGAGTCGAGGAACATGCGAAAGCCAGTGGCGGTCGGCACCCGTCCCGCCGAGGTGTGGGGCGAGGTGATCAGCCCCAAATCCTCCAGGTCGGCCATCACATTTCGGATGGTGGCGGGGCTCAGGTCCATCCCCACCTCTTTCGCCAGGGTACGCGAGCCCACCGGCTGACCCTCACGGATGTAGTGTTCGATCAGCACCTTGAGAAAGTGCTGCGCCCGCTCACTCACGCCGTTCTCTGCAATCGCCCGCTTAGCCGCCAAAGCACTCCTCCGTCCAACCGACCTGTTAGCACTCAGGCACAACGAGTGCCAAAGCCGGAAGAAGCTAACAAGCTACTTTTTGCGAGTCAAGGAATGAGCAACCATAAACGCCCGAGCGACCACTCCCGCCGGAAGTTTCAGAACCAAAATCCGGGCGCTTTATTTGCAGCAGACAGCGTGTTAAGTTTCCCGACAGTTCCGGTGGCTAAGAAAGCCGTTCCTGCCACCATCGCTTAGCAGATTGCGACCCCCATGAGTGCACCTTTCCAGCGCATCGGCCTGATCGGCAAACACGGCGATCCCACCGTTAAAAGGACGATTCGTCGGCTTTACGAGTTTCTTGTGGCTCGCAAGATCGACGTGCTGCTGGAGAACGGCACCTGCCGTCTGCTCGACGACGCACCAGTCTCCAGCGTGCCGGAGATCGACCTACCCTGCAACAGCGATCTGGTAATCGTGGTCGGCGGCGACGGCACCCTGCTGCACGCCGCCCGCGAACTGGCCGACCAGGACATCCCACTGCTCGGCATCAACCGCGGCCGGCTTGGCTTTCTCGCCGATGTCACCCCCAACGAGATGCTCCCGCGGCTGGAAGAGATCCTTGCCGGCAAGTACGAAGAGGAGCAACGTTTTCTGCTCTCTGCAAGCATCGGCGACGAGCCCGGCAACGACCATTTTCGCGCCTTCAACGATGTGGTGCTGCACAAGTGGAACACACCACGGATGATTGAGTTCGAGACCTATATCGACGGCAAGCTGGTCAACGATCAGCGCTCCGACGGCCTGATCGTCTCCACCCCCACCGGCTCCACCGCCTACGCCCTCTCCGGCGGCGGCCCGCTGCTCTACCCGACCCTCGACGCCCTGCTGCTGGTGCCGATCTGCCCCCACACTCTGAGCAACCGGCCGATCGTGGTGGATGGCAACAGCCGCATCGAGATCCACCTTGCCCCCGGCCATGCGGAGCATGTGCAGGTCACCTGCGACGGCCAGACCCACCTGCCGGTCATTGAGGGCGAGGCAGTACAGATCCGCAAGAACAAACACCACGTGCGCCTGATCCACCCACGTGGCCACGACCACTTCAGCCTGCTGCGAGCCAAACTCGGCTGGAGCGAACACCCGACACACGACTGATGCTTATTCAGATACACATCAAAGACTTGGCCATCGTCTCCAGCCTGGAGTTGCAACTGCGCCCCGGCCTCACCGCCATGACCGGCGAGACAGGCGCCGGCAAATCGATCCTCATCGACGCCCTTGGTATGGCACTGGGCGAACGCAGCGACGCCGGCATGGTGCGCGCCGGCTGTGAACGGGCCGAGGTGAGCGCCCTGTTTGACATCTCCCAACTACCTCAGGTGCACAGTTGGCTGCAAGAGCAGAGCCTGGAGGATGGCGACGACTGCCTGGTGCGCCGGGTGGTCTCCGCCGAGGGACGCTCCCGTGCCTACATCAACGGCCACCCCTCCCCGCTCAGCCAGCTGCGTAGCCTCGGCGGCCTGCTGGTGGAGATCCACGGCCAGCACGCCCATCAGCTGCTACTGCAGAACAACCACCAGCGCACACTGCTCGACGGCTACGGCCAGCACCAGGAAGAGTCATTGCAGGTGGCCGCCCACTTCAACAGCTATCGCAGGCTGCGTGACGAACTGGCCAAACGCAAGAGCGAAGAGAGCGAACGCAGCTCGCGTCTCGACCTGTTGCGCTTTCAGAGCGCCGAGCTGGAGGCGCTGGCACTCTCCAACGACGAACTCGAACTGCTGCAGCAGGATCACAACCGCCTGGCCAACCTGGAGCGGCTGCGCAATAGCTGCGGCACTATCCTCACCCAACTGGACGAGGCAGAGCCCTCGGTGCGCAGCCAGCTGGCCCGCTTTGCCGATGAGCTCGCCGAGCTGTCGGGGCTGGATGCCAATCTGATCGACGCTGCCGAGACCATCGCCAGCGCGCTGATCCAGGTGGATGAGGGGGTCACCGCCCTGCGCGGTTATTTGGACGATCTCGATCTCGATCCAGAGAGCCTGCAGCAGGTCGAGCAGCGGCTCGGCGCAATCCACGATACGGCGCGCAAATACCGGGTGCGCCCGGAGGCGCTGGTAGAGCGCCAGCAGAGCATCCAGCAGGAACTGCAGACGACCGAGAACGCCGGCGAGGCCCTGGAGCAGCTCGAGCAGCAGGTGCGGGAGCAGCGCGAGCGCTATTTCGAGGCCGCCTACCGGCTCAGCAAAAAGCGCCGTCAATCCGGCAAGAGGCTGGCCGCTGAGATCAGCCAAGCGATGCGCCAGCTGGGCATGACCGGTGGCCGCTTCGATGTGGAGCTGGCGCCACTGGAGGCCGACGATGCCGGCGCCTCTGGCCTGGAGCGGGTCGAGTTCATGGTCTCGGCGAATCCCGGCATGCCGCTGGCGCCGCTCAACAAAGTCGCCTCCGGCGGTGAGCTGTCGCGCATCAGCCTGGCGATCCAGGTCGCCACCAGCAGCTGTACCGAGACCCCCACTCTAGTATTTGACGAGGTGGATGTGGGCATCGGCGGCGGGGTGGCGGAGATCGTCGGGCAGATGCTGCGGCGGCTCGGCAGCTCACTCCAGGTACTCTGCGTAACCCACCTGCCACAGGTGGCCTCCCAGGCCAATCAGCACCTGCAGGTACGCAAGCAGAGCGACCGCAAGAGCACCCGCACCGACATCACCCCCCTCAGTCCGAACCAGCGCATCCAGGAGATCGCGCGCATGCTGGGTGGGGTGGAGATCACGCCGCAGACCTTGGCACATGCCGAGGAGATGGTGCGTCAGGCCTCAGAGGCTGAGACGGGCATCGTAATCGGCGCGGCAGAGTGAAAGTTACCCCGCCCTCTTCGCGGCGGCGAGATTAATCCTTTCTGCGCCGCGCACAGTTTTTGTCCATGCAGTGGCCGTAGATGATCAAGGCATGGTCGGCCATCTCAAAGCCGTGCTCCGCAGCGATCTCCTTCTGTCGCGCCTCGATGGTGGCGTCCATAAACTCCGCCACCCGCCCGCAGGTAACACAGACAATGTGGTCATGGTGGCCACCCCGATCAAGCTCAAAGACTGCATGCCCACCCTCGAAGTTATGGCGCGTCACCAGGCCCGCCGATTCAAACTGGGTGAGCACCCGATAGACCGTTGCCAGACCGATCTCCTCACCATTTTCCAGCAACATCTTGTAGACATCTTCAGCGCTGACGTGGCGCTGCGCACTGCTCTCCATGAGCTCCAGGATCTTGACCCTGGGTAGGGTGACCTTCAGGCCAGCCTTTCTGATTTCCTGGTTGTCCACCGGACCTCCAAACCAAGTTGTGTGTTTGAGCGGATGATGGGGTATGATTCCGCCGAATTTCAGCGGATTGTACTGTTAATGAGTAAGTTTCTCATCTCTTCTCTGCTCTTGGCCCTGCTGGGCGGAGTGACGGGCTGCTCCAGCACCTGGGAGGATTTCTCCCTCGTCCATATCCCGGATATCCAGCAGGGCAACCTGGTGACACCGGAGATGGTGGCAGAGCTAAAACCGGGCATGAGCAAGCGCCAGGTGCGTTTTCTGCTCGGCACACCAATACTCATCGATGTCTTTCACCCGGATCGCTGGGACTACTACTACGCCCTAAAAAAGCGCAACAAGCCGGTGGATCAGAAGCGTTTCAGCGTCTTCTTCCGACGCGATAAACTGCTCCATTACAGCGGCGACATCGCCCCTGCAGAGAACCTGCAGCGGCTCAAAGATGAAAAGGAGCAGGTGGTATCTGTACCCGACTACGAGGACGAGGGCGGCATCTTTGAGGCCTTGCTAGATCAGGTAGGAGTGGAACTGGAGGAGAAGTAATCTCCTCCCCGGCCCCCGGCATGGATCAGCGGGTGCGGTTCTTCATCGCCTTACCCTCCGCCGCGCGCTTCTTGCGCGCCTCTTTTGGATCGGCGATCAACGGCCGGTAGATCTCCACCCGGTCTCCCGGATTCAGCTTGGCATCGGCCTTCACCATCTTGCCAAACACCCCCAGCTTGTTTTTTTTCAGGTCGATGCCGGGGAAACGCTCCCGTATCCCCGACAGCTCAACCGCCTGTGCAGCTGTGGTATCCACAGGGCACTCAAGCTCCAGAATCAATTGTTCACGCAGTTCTGCATAGGCCACTTCCACCCGCATCGTCTCTTCAGCCACGATAGACCTCATCCGCTCGTTTACAGAAAGAATCGACCAGGGTATTGGCGATCTGGCTGAACACCCGCCCGAAGGCCTTATCGATCAGCCTGCTGGAGAACTCGAAATCGAGCACCAGCTCGACCTTGCTGGCGTTCTCCTGCAGCGGCGTAAAACGCCATCCCCCCTCTAGTTTACGGAACGGACCATCGCGCAACAGAATATCCATGCGCTCATTCTCCACCAACTGGTTGCAGGTGGAGAAACGCTGTCGGATACCGATCCGCGACACCTCCAGCTCGCCACAGATCTGGTCATCCGTGCGCGAGATCAGGCGGCTGTCGCTGCACCAGGGCAGAAACTCGGGATAGGCCTCGAAATCGCATACCAACTGGTACATCTCCGCTGCCGAATGGTGCACCAGCGCGCTCTTGGATACCACCGGCATGATCAAAGCACCCCAACCGCGTTAAGAAAGACCATCACCACCGCCAGTGGCGTCAGGAAGCGGATCGTGGCCCGCCAGAGGCTGTAGAGCGGCTGCGCCATGACGAACTCATGCTGGCTCGACTCCCGCGACATAAACCAGCCGGCGAAGATCGCGATCAGCAGACCACCCAATGGCAGCATGATATTTGCCGCCAGATAGTCGAGCAGATCGAAGAAGGTCATGCCGAACAGTTTGTAACGATCGCCCGACCAGAGGTTGAAAGAGAACACGCTGCCGAGCCCGAGCAGCCAAGTGATCAGACCGATCCAGCTTGCCGCGCGCACCCGCGTCATACCGCGGTTCTCCACTAGCCAGGCCACCGCCGGTTCGATCAGGGAGATCGCCGACGACCAGGCGGCAAACACCAGCAGCACAAAGAATAGCGTGCCGAACAGCTGCCCACCCGGCATCGAGCCGAAGGCGATCGGCAGGGTCTGGAAGATCAACCCTGGGCCGGCACCCGGCTCCAGGCCGTTGGCGAAGACGATGGGGAATATCGCCATTCCCGCCACCAATGCCACCAGGGTATCGAGAAGCGCAATCAATATCGCCGAGCCGGCAATGGAGGTCTGCTTCGGCATATAGGAACCGTAGACCATGATCGCGCCCATACCGAGGCTGAGGGTAAAGAAGGCGTGTCCCAGCGCCACCAGGATCGGGGCGCCACTGATCTCGCACTGCTGCGCCCCGTCCACCATCTCACATGCGTAGAGCAGCTTGTCGAAATCGGGCTCAAAGAGAAACTTAAGCCCCTCTGCAAAGGAGCCGGTGTTCATCGCATAACCGACCATCACGATTAGCAGCACAAACAGCGCCGGCATCAGCCAGGTCACCGCCTTCTCCAGGCCGGCGCGCACCCCGCGTGCCACCACCACCATCGACATCAGCATGAACAGGGTATGCCAGGCGATCAGCCGTTCCGGATCCTCCACCAGATCGCCAAACACCTGCTTCACGCCCGCGGCATCGATCCCGGAAAATACCCCGCCGGCGGCGCGAAACACATAGGCGATGGCCCAACCGGCGATCACGCTATAGTAGGAGAGGATGAAGAAACCGGCCAGCACACCACCCCAACCGATCAGCGACCAGGCGGGATGTGCACCCTCCGCCCGCGCCAGCCGGGTCATGGTGTTGATCGGGCTCTGCCGACCGCGCCGCCCGAGCATCACCTCCGACATCATGATCGGGATACCCACCACCGCGATACAGAGCAGATAGACCAGCACGAAGGCACCGCCGCCGTTCTCGCCAGTGATGTAGGGAAACTTCCAGATGTTACCCAAGCCGACGGCTGAACCGGTCGCGGCAAGAATGAAGATCAGGCGGGACGACCACTGCCCGTGAATCGATTTTGCTTCCGTCATCAGCGGAACCTGTTTGCTCAATCTCTATATTAAAAGCGGCTATTCTCCGTGAATCACTCGCCCACCACAAGGCGGGCTGGCTCCCTCTCCCCTCCTCGCTTAGAATGCGCTGATGGCCAAGAAATCAAAGAAAAAGTCGTCCGGGAACGGCGGCTCCACCATTGCGCTGAACAAAAAAGCGAAGCACGACTACTTCATCGAAGAGCGCTACGAGGCGGGCGTCGCGCTGGAGGGGTGGGAGGTGAAGAGCCTGCGCGCCGGACGTATCAACCTGACCGAGGCCTATGTCATCATCAACAAAGGCGAGGCGTACCTGTTTGGCGCCAACATCAGCCCGCTGCCAACCGCCTCCACCCACATCCAGCCCAACCCGACCCGCAATCGCAAACTACTGCTACACCGGACCGAGCTGAACAAGCTGATCGGCCTGGTCGAACGCAAGGGCTTTACCCTGGTACCCACCGCCATGTACTGGAAACGTGGCCGCGCCAAACTGGAGGTCGGCCTTGGCAAGGGCAAAAAACAGCACGACAAACGCGCCGACATCAAGGACCGTGATTGGAAACGCGACAAAGAGCGGCTGTTTAAGAAAGGTTAAGGAGCCTCTGAATAAGTCTGGACGCAAGATACGAGTTCATGACTTACTGCAGAGGCTCCTTTAATATCTGAACTGGATGAACTCAAAGAGCGCATCGCCTACCTCAAACTCTGGCTCGGCGCGGCGACGACCATCAGCCTGTTCAACCACTTTCAAAATGCAAATTGGCAAATGCTTAACGCGGTCGTCCTTGCTATAATGACTACCGTCATCGAAATCCACCTGCTCGATCGCCGCATCAAAAGCTTGATTGGAAAGGTACAGGAGCTTTGATGGAGACTTTTCTTTCTATTTTTCTACTGGTTGCGGTCGCTGCGATGTTATTCATCGCTCTTGACTCAACCAAACGCCCACACTGAACTTGTGGGCTGATCCGGGGTCATACTAGATAACACCTTTCGGGGGCGACATGGCTTTCGACGTGGGTTGCGAAACCTGAGGTGCATGCCGAGGAACAGCATACCTCGTAAATCCAGCTGTACCACTATAGTTGCCAACGACGACAACTACGCTCTCGCCGCTTAATAACCGGTAGAAGCCATCTGACTGGAGCCGTGCTTATGCGTCCAGAGTCCTTCGGGACACTCAGGTGTCATATCTCATAAGATCGCGCTGAAACACGTCCGGGGTGGATGCGCTAAAACCTAACGGAATCGCTGTATTACGTGCCCTGTCGGTCGGGCGGTTTGCAGTTAAATATAATCGACACGACTAAGCATGTAGAGCCGATGGCAGAGGGCTTGCGGACGCGGGTTCGATTCCCGCCGCCTCCACCATTTAACGTTCCAGAGACTACAAAAAAAGCACCTAAGCCAGCGATAATGCTGGCTTTTTTATGTCTGTATGCTCCGCTACGCTACGGGAGCATCCCTGTAACTTCCGGAGATATATGGGGGCTATTTTTTGGACAGGCCCGTAAAATTCAAACCGCTTCGCCACGCGAGGTCAATTCGCTTACCCTGGCCTGAAATCTCCTTCCTCTCGTGATTACGTGACTCTACGTCCAATCAGAGAAATCCGATGTCGTGGAGCGCGAAAAGCCCACCCCATTCCCCTAAATATGAACGATAAGCTTTACTGTTTTCGCTCAGTGACTGCCCTAGCGCGCTTTATATCGGCGCCGATAGTCCTGCAAACGAAGAATATCCTTGTGGCGCTCTTCGGCAGTGATCGAGCGGGCGAGTTCCACCAGTGAGTCGCCGGCCAGTTTGTAGCCATTGCCCAGGGCAAGCCGGTACCAGGCGTAAGCCTCAACGCGATCAACCTCAACCCCCTGGCCGAGCCTGTACATCTCGGCAAGCATGAACTGGGAACTGGCTACGCCTACTTCGGCGCTAAGCCGCCAAAGCGCCATCGCCTTTGGATAATCCTGTTCCCAACCAGCCTCACGGCCAAACACCGTCCCCCCCATAATAGAACTTCAAGGCCAGCAAGTTTATGGCGGGCACGTGTCTTTGATCTACCGCTGCCTGCCACCATTTTTTTGCGAGTGCTGCGTTCTGATCGATACCCAGCCCCCATCATAGAGCTCACCCAGCAGGGTTTGGGCGTTGGCATCTCCTGCTTGTGCTGCCTTTTGGCAAGGGCTGCTAGCTTCACTATAACGGGCGTTGTCGAATAGCTGCTGACAGGCTTGATGATCGGTTTCGGTCCGTGACAGAACAGTCTGTGGTAGTGCGGAGATGATAAGCAGAGCGAACAAGGGTGAAAGGGGGTTGCGGTACATCGAATGATCCTGCCGTCATAAGATTTGGCTTCCCACTATCAGTCAGAGCAGGAGCATAGGCAAGCAAAAAAGCTCGCGTTTGGATTTTTTACGGAACCATTCAATCCCAAACGAGAGTCGGTTCATCCAAGGCCGCGGCCTGTTCACGCAGGGTGAGGATGTGCTCCCCCCAGAAGTTGGCGCTGCCAAAGTGGGGAAAGGCCCGCGGAAAGGCGGGATCCTTCCAGCGGCGCGCGATCCAGGCAGCGTAGTGCATCATACGCAGGGTGCGAAGAGGTTCGATCAGGTGCAGCTCACGGGGGTTAAAATCTCGAAACTGAGTATAGCCCTCGAGTAGATCCGCGAGCCGGGCGCTGGCGTATAAACGGTCTCCGGAGAGAAACATCCACAGATCCTGGATCGCCGGTCCCATCCGTGCGTCATCCAGGTCGACAATATGGGGGCCGGTATCGTTCCACAGCAAGTTGCCCGGATGCAGGTCACCATGCAGGCGCAATCGGGTGACGTCACCAGCTCTGTCAAAGCTGGTCTGAATCTGTTCCAGCAGTGACTCCGCCAAGGTTCGGTAGGGTGTCTGCAATTCCGGCGGGATATGGCCGGCTTCCAACAGATATTGGTAGGACTTGATCCCAAAACTCTCGATAGTAAGACGGGGGCGGCTCAAGAACGCCTGGCTGGCTCCGACATTATGGATGCGTGCCACAAGCCGACCCAGTTGCTCCAGTTGTTCGGGGTCTTCCAGATCAGGCGCCCGTCCGCCACGGCGAGGATAAAGTGCAAAACGAAACGGTCCCTGATGAAACAGGGAGCGGCCTGAGTGGTCACGCAGAGGCGACACCACCGGAATCTCCTGCCGATCCAGTTCATCGCTGAAGCCGTGTTCCTCAAGGATGGCCTTATCGGACCAGCGTTCAGGGCGGTAGAATTTTGCGATGAGGGTTTCACCATCCTCGATGCCGACCTGATAGACACGGTTCTCGTAGCTGTTGAGAGCCAGCAGATGACCATCGCAGGGATAGCCCTGGACTTCAATAGCATTGAGGATCTGGTCCGGCGAGAGCATGCAGAATGCAGCAGCCTCCTGCTCACTCATGCCGTGCCGAGCTTCAGAAGTAACAGCGCAGGAAAGAGAGAGCAGTCAGGCATCAACAATAGAGGACTCCAGCAGCACCTTGGGATAAGCTCCAACAATATATCAGGGTTTATCTGTAAAAGTTTGTTACATATGGGGAAACAATGCGCAATGCACTCTTGATAAAGGTCGCGTTCTGGTTAGTGTTGATAGGCATGGCAGCGCTGCTGGCGCCCTCGCCGGCTTGGCCCGAGTGGCTAGCGCGAATGGTGTTGTCGACGGGAGTCGCGCTCGGCCTAACCGCAGTTGGCATCAAGCTCTGGGAGCGCCGCAAAGGAGGCTGAGGTGCAAGTAGATCAACCAATAGCCTGAGTAGAGCATATTGCTCAGGGAGTAGTGGCAATACAGGGATTGAGTGAACTGCCATCTAATCTAGAGGATTTGTGAGATGGGAAAAGCAGTGTTCCAGCTAGATGATGGTTCGGTTGTTTCTCCTTCGCCTAGAAAGGCGAACAAGGATGAATCTGGCTTTTCGCCACAGGCGTTTGCCAAGACTCTGAGCGAGGATTTGAAAGCAAACCGCATTGCCTTGCCAACACTGCCCGATGTGGCGCTGGAGGCATTAGTGGTAATTAACGACATCGAAAGCAGTGTCAATGATCTGGTCAAGTGTAGTAGTCGGGACTTAATCTGACAGTTACCGATTTCGATGGCGTGACTGTCAGGTCAAATTCAGCCGATGAATTTTTCCTTCCAGATTTGTT